>NZ_JAAMNS010000095.1:0-233 GCF_011066175.1 Paenibacillus sp. EKM211P | reverse complement strand
TGGTGGAGCCAAGGGGGATCGAACCCCTGACCTCCTGCGTGCAAGGCAGGCGCTCTCCCAGCTGAGCTATAGCCCCATCTTAGAAATAATAACTAAAATTCTAATTAAGCAGAGATTGTCCTTAGAGGCGAAAAAAAATCCCCAGAGATGGGGTTATGCTTGGCGGCGTCCTACTCTCCCAGGACCCTGCGGTCCAAGTACCATCGGCGCTGGAGGGCTTAACGGTCGTGTTC
>NZ_JAAMNS010000094.1:0-234 GCF_011066175.1 Paenibacillus sp. EKM211P | reverse complement strand
GTGGGTCGAAATGGAGGCGGCGAAGAGCAATATCGGCAAGCCGATCCCGACGCTGAGGGTGTACGTCCTTGATGAAAACCGCCGGCCTGTGCCGATCGGTGTAGCGGGCGAAATGTACGTGGCCGGGGAAGGCCTTGCGAGAGGATACCTGAACCGTCCGGATCTGACGGCGGAGAAGTTCGTCGATTCCCCGTTTGCGGAGGGGGAGAAACTGTACCGCTCGGGCGACTTGGC
>NZ_JAAMNS010000093.1:0-235 GCF_011066175.1 Paenibacillus sp. EKM211P | reverse complement strand
TTCTCGGCGCGTTTAACCCGGCGCAGCCGGAAGCGGCTCCTGCGGCGGCGTTCCACCAGCTGTTTGAGGAACAGGCGGAGCGCACGCCGGAAGCGGCAGCTGTCGTGTACGAGAATGACCAGCTGACGTATGCGGAGCTGAACGAGCGGGCGAACAGTTTGGCGGCTACGCTGCGCACAAGCGGCATCGGCCGGGAGACGATCGTCGGCATTCTCGCCGAGCGTTCGGTGGACTT
>NZ_JAAMNS010000092.1:0-238 GCF_011066175.1 Paenibacillus sp. EKM211P | reverse complement strand
CTATGACCCGTAGGGGATTCGAACCCCTGTTACCTCCGTGAAAGGGAGGTGTCTTAACCCCTTGACCAACGGGCCATCCTGTAACAAGCTCTCAACCGGGATCGAACCGGTGACCTCATCCTTACCATGGATGCACTCTACCTACTGAGCTATGAGAGCAAATGGCTCCCCGAACAGGACTCGAACCTGTGACAACTCGATTAACAGTCGAGTGCTCTACCAACTGAGCTATCAGGGA
>NZ_JAAMNS010000091.1:0-239 GCF_011066175.1 Paenibacillus sp. EKM211P | reverse complement strand
GGGTGGAAGTGCAGTAATGCATGGAGCTGACCAATACTAATCGGTCGAGGGCTTATCCTAAAGATAAGACGCAATGAGTTTCGGATCCAGTTTTCAAGGTGTAACCTTGAAAGTATGTAGAAGTACATACGACAAGCGTATGGCGATTCATTCACACGATCCGTGATGAACCGAATAAGCTTACGGAAGAATTTGCGAGGCAAATTCATGTTTGGTGGCGATAGCGGAGGGGTTCCACA
>NZ_JAAMNS010000090.1:0-239 GCF_011066175.1 Paenibacillus sp. EKM211P | reverse complement strand
ATGGCCCGTTGGTCAAGGGGTTAAGACACCTCCCTTTCACGGAGGTAACAGGGGTTCGAATCCCCTACGGGTCATAATATGGAGGCTTAGCTCAGCTGGGAGAGCATCTGCCTTACAAGCAGAGGGTCGGGGGTTCGATCCCCTCAGCCTCCATATTTTATATCGCGGGGTGGAGCAGTTCGGTAGCTCGTCGGGCTCATAACCCGAAGGTCGTAGGTTCAAATCCTGCCCCCGCAATT
>NZ_JAAMNS010000089.1:0-246 GCF_011066175.1 Paenibacillus sp. EKM211P | reverse complement strand
GGCCAAACGCATCAGACTGTAAATCTGCTCCCTTACGGGTTCGGTGGTTCGAATCCATCATCCTCCACCAGTTTTATTATTATGGTGGTCGTGACGAATGGAATAACGTACCGAATTGTGGCTACGGTATTCGTGGGATTAAGGCCCAGCGATCGCCCTGTTAAATACATAATGGGGATTAGCCAAGCGGTAAGGCAACGGACTTTGACTCCGTCATGCATAGGTTCAAATCCTATATCCCCAGCC
>NZ_JAAMNS010000088.1:0-249 GCF_011066175.1 Paenibacillus sp. EKM211P | reverse complement strand
ACCAATACTAATCGGTCGAGGGCTTATCCTAAAGATAAGGCGCAATGAAGTTTCGGATCCAGTTTTCAGGGTGTAACACCTTGAAGGTATGTAGAAGTACATACAACAAGCGTATAGCTATTCATTCACACAATCTGTGATGAACCGAATAACCTTACGGAAGAATTTGCGAAGCAAATTCATGTTTGGTGGCGATAGCGGAGGGGTTCCACACGTACCCATCCCGAACACGACCGTTAAGCCCTCCAG
>NZ_JAAMNS010000087.1:0-251 GCF_011066175.1 Paenibacillus sp. EKM211P | reverse complement strand
CTGAATCCGGTGCCGGTCGGGGTGCTGGGCGAGCTGGTCATCGGCGGAGTCGGAGTGGCGCGCGGGTACTTGAACCGCCCGGATTTGACGGCGGAGAAATTCGTAGACAGCCCGTTCGCCACTGGGGAGCGGCTGTACCGGACAGGCGACCTGGCGCGCTGGATGCCGGACGGCAACGTGGACTTCATCGGCCGGATCGACAACCAGGTGAAAATCCGGGGGTACCGGATTGAGACAGGCGAAGTCGAAGC
>NZ_JAAMNS010000086.1:0-251 GCF_011066175.1 Paenibacillus sp. EKM211P | reverse complement strand
CGGTTCAAGTACCCGCGCGCCACTCCGACTCCGCCGATGACCAGCTCGCCCAGCACCCCGACCGGCACCGGATTCAGGTGCGCGTCAACGATGTAGAACTTGGCGTTCAGCCACGCTTTGCCGATCGGCACATTGCCTGTCTGCGGCAGCTTCGCCAGCTCCTCGTCGTAGAAGCTGGAGTCGATCGCCGCTTCCGTCACGCCGTATGCGTTGATGATCCGGAACAACGAGCCGAAGCGTTCCTGCAAGGT
>NZ_JAAMNS010000009.1:0-203927 GCF_011066175.1 Paenibacillus sp. EKM211P | reverse complement strand
CGAACACGACCGTTAAGCCCTCCAGCGCCGATGGTACTTGGACCGCAGGGTCCTGGGAGAGTAGGACGCCGCCAAGCAACAAGTAAAAAGGACCATGATCTTCTTGAGATCATGGTCCTTTTTTGTGTTAAATATCAGTAGAATTTTTAATTAGTTTAAGTTAGTTATAAGTTCGACTGAATCTGTGGATATTAGCTAGTAAATAGATAGACATTTTTTAAAGAAAATTAGTACCAGGTATTAGTATCTGGTGTTATAATATGAATAAGGATTATAAAGGAGAGTGATCAGATTGTTGAATTCAAAAGCAAAGTTAACGGCCCTTGGTACTTATGTACCTGAACGGATTTTGACGAACGCCGACTTGGAGAAGCTTGTGGAGACTAGTGACGAGTGGATTGTACAACGAACGGGTATGCGGGAACGACGAATCGCGGCCGAAGATCAGTATGTATCTGATTTATGTATACAAGCTATTAAACGTATGGTTAACCTTTATAACGTAAATGTGGACGATGTTGACATGATCATTGTAGCGACGAGTACACCTGATTACTATTTTCCAAGTACGGCTTCCCGTATTCAGGCTTATTTTAATATTCCCAATACAGGGTCAATGGATGTTAGTGCTGCATGTGCAGGCTTTGCCTATGGACTTCATTTGGCAAATGGTCTGATTACGGGTGGTCTACATCGCAAGGTACTAGTGATTGGAGCCGAAACATTATCCAAAATTACAGATTATACGGACCGGACGACATGTGTTCTTTTTGGAGATGGAGCAGGGGTTGCACTTGTTGAATATGACGAGGATGAAGGGTCGTTTTTGACTTCAGATATAGGAACCTTTGGGCAAGGAGGAGCACATCTTTATCGCGCAGGATTATCTAACTATTTGGATGGAGAGAAGCTGCAAGATAATGGTTTTATCGCTCAAAATGGACGTGAGGTTTATAAATGGGCTGTACGCTCTGTCCCAGCAGGAATCGAGCGATTAATGGATAAGGCAAATATGGGGAAAGAGGATCTTGACTGGTTTGTACCTCATAGCGCTAATCTGAGAATGATTGAGTCCATATGTGAAAAGAGTGCAGTACCTTTAGAAAAGACGCTGACGAGTGTAGAGTTTTATGGCAACACTTCGGCGGCGTCCATTCCGTTGGCTTTACAGTGTGGATTGGATGATGGGCGTTTAAGATATGGACAACATGTGGTGTTATATGGATTCGGGGGTGGCCTGACGTATGCGGGTCTGTTATTAAAATGGAGTGTGCCTGATTTGTAAGCTGCTAACTAATGCATAAGCAATAGTAATAGTGTGTAAAGATCGTGTTAATAAAGAGACGTTGGTTGGCATTAGATTTATCGTAAGATGGCAGGATGGTATAATTAACATTATGAGAGAAAGGAGCGTAACATGAAGGTATTGGTATTGGCAGAAAAACCATCCGTGGCCAGAGAGATTGCACGTGTGATGGGCAGCCGTGAGAAGCATAAAAGTTATATAGAAGGACCTAAGTATGTAGTGACATGGGCACTGGGTCATTTGGTCGGATTAGCAGAGCCTGAGGATTACGATTCTAAGTATGCGAATTGGAACTTAGAGGACTTGCCCATTCTTCCGAAGAACTCCAAGTTAAAGGTATTGCGGGAGAGCAATCATCAGTTCAAAGCTGTACAGCAGCTGATGAAACGACAGGACATTGGAGAACTTATCGTGGCAACAGATGCTGCTCGTGAAGGAGAATTGTTGGCGCGTTGGATTATACAAATGGCAAACTGGAGAAAGCCTTTCCGGCGTTTATGGATTTCCTCGCAGACGGATAAGGCAATTAAGGCAGGTTTCGCGAAATTATTGCCTGGCCAGCAGTTTGATCGTTTATATGAATCGGCTCGCTGTAGGGCTGAAGCAGACTGGATGATTGGTCTCAATGTAACCCGCGCGTTAACGGTTCGTTATAACGCCCAGCTTTCGGCTGGAAGAGTACAGACACCGACACTGGGGATGATTATGGAACGTGAGAAAGAGATCACCCAGTTTCGTTCTCAAGAATATGATACGTTGACGGCGGATTTTGGTCATTTTCAGGCAACATGGCGTGCAGAAAATGGGGATTCACGTATGTTTGACCGTACTCAGGCAGAGACTTTGCGCCGCAGGCTTGAGGGGGCCAAAGGTACAGTTGTGAGTGTTAAAAAAAGTAAAAAAAGCGAGCCTCACCCGCTCGCGTATGACCTAACTGAGCTGCAAAGAGATGCTAACCAGCGCTACGGCTTCTCGGCCAAGCAGACGTCTAATGTTCTTCAGCGTCTATATGAGCAGCATAAGCTGGTGACCTATCCACGTACAGACAGTCGTTATCTTACCTCCGATATGGTGGATTCCCTTAAGGAAAGGCTCAGTAGCGTAGCCGTGGGTCCGTATGCTTCTTTAGCACGTCCGCTATTGCGTAACAAATTGCCAATCACAAAACGAGTTGTAGATGACAGTAAAGTCACAGATCACCATGCGATTATTCCTACTGAGCAGACGTTATTGCTTAATCAGTTAAGCCCAGAGGAGCGTAAGCTGTATGATCTGATTGCACGCCGTTTTATCAGTCTGTTCTACCCACCTGCACGTTATGATGCTGTAGCTGTATCGGTCATGGTGGGGCAGGAAACATTTCAGGTAAAAGGTACAACCATAAAAGATAGCGGTTGGCGTGCTGTGTATGACGAAAGTCATTATGAATGGGACGAGGAAGAGACAGATGACCGTGAAAGTAATGGACGGGGCGTTATTTTGCCTGAGCTGAAAAAAGGAGACTCCGTCCAATTGCAGCGTTGTATTGTACGAGCTGGACGAACAACGCCGCCGAAGCGGTATACAGAAGCAGCCCTGCTGGCTCAGATGGAAAAGCATGGCCTGGGTACTCCAGCCACCCGTGCAGATCTGATCGAGAAACTCGTCAGCTCGGATACGATAGAGCGCCAGGGGAACGTGATGCATCCAACTGGCAAAGGCAAGCAACTGATCGAACTGGCGGCTCCACAGCTGCGAACGCCCGAATTGACGGCACAATGGGAAGCGGAGTTAGAACGGATCGCCCGTGGTCAAGGACAACCTGAGCCATTTTTGAATTCTATCCGTGCTATGGCGAAAGAATTGGTTTCTACTGTGAAAAATAGCAGCGCTGAGTACAAGCCCCATAACGTAACGAATAGCCATTGTCCGGATTGTGGTACAAAGTTGTTGGAGAAAAAAGGTAAGAAAGGGAAGTTTCTTGTATGTCCAAGTGCGGATTGCGGTTACCGTCGTTCAGGCGAAAAACGCTTGTCCAATCGACGTTGTCCGCAGTGTCATAAGAAAATGGAAATGAAAGAGGGCAAGGCAGGTTTGTATGTAAGATGCTTATCCTGTGGCATTACGGAGACGCTAGATAAGGACAAGCAACGGGTAAACAAGCGGGAACAACAAAAGCTGGTAAAACAGTTTGAAAAGAAGGAATCTTTTGGCTCCAGCTTGGGTGATTTGCTAAAAGCAGCAATGGAGCAAAAGCAGGGCGAATAAAGATTGCCAGAGCGTGCTTCAAGCTACACAATTAGCAGGCGTATGTCGGTATAAAAAAGCTTACTCCTTGGCATGGTAATCCGAGGAGGTGAGTATTTATGCCCAAACATAAGCCGCTTAAAATCAATAATCAGCAAAATAAATCAAGTATACTGGAGGAAGAAATCGCTGCTCATCCAGAGAAGCAAGCTAAATATCCTCCAAGCTTGAATGGGATTCCCAAACAGCAGTCTTAATGCTACCTGTAAGGGAAAACGAATGGCTGTATAAGACCAAGACGTTTGGATACCAGATGTAATCGTTATGGGTGCCAGACATTGTCTTGCATAAAAGAAGCAGCAGTACGGTGGTCAACCGTAACTGCTGCTTCTTTTTTATAATAATGAAGTTATATTTATTTGGTTTGGAATAACTGCCCTTAGTATTCATTAAAGAAAGATTGGATTTGATTAACATCATGCGTCTGGGTCAAAGCGAGCATGAGTAAAATCCGTGCTTTTTGCGGATTGAGCGAATCGGTGGACACAAAGTTCGATGCTGCGTCTTTTGTCGATGGGGACACAACTCCACTTCCTACGCGGCTGGAGCGGGCAATAATAACTCCTTTTTTGCCTGCGGCCTCTGCGCCTTCTGAGGAGGTCTTGGATAAGGAACCATTACCGGAACCAGCGACCACTATGCCCTTGGCGCCAGCTGCTACGGCAGCATCATACAGGTAGCGACCGTTGTTTTGATACTCGTATAGAATATCTACTTGCGGCAGTTGGGTGAGATTAGAGACGTCGAATACAGAAGAAGTCGTATGCTTATGAGTGGATTTGTTGTAGTAGTATACTTGATCGCCCACTACAGCTCCAAGGTAGCCCTGCTCCACAGACTTGAACGTATCGACTGCAGTTGTGTTCGTTTTTGTGATGTATCTTGCTGCACCGATGCGATCGTTCAGCAATACGAGTACACCTTGGCCTTTGGAGGCCGAAGCTCCGGCAACTTTTACAGCATTATAAAGGTTGAATGGACCATCGGCACTGATGGCAGTAGCTGGGCGCATAGAGCCAACAACAACTACAGGCTTATCGCTCTTAACGACAAGGTTAAGGAAGTATGCCGTTTCTTCCAATGTATCTGTACCATGGGTAATGACAATACCGTCTACATCGTCTCTGGCAAGCAGTTCGTTGGTGCGTTTGGCAAGTTTTAAGAGGATTTCATTATTAACATCGGGGCTACCCACGTTAACCACTTGCTCACCACTGACATTTGCAATACTTTTCATCTCAGGAACGGCATTGATTAAGGTTTCAACACCTAATGCGCCTGCTTTGTAGCCAGTTGTATCCGTGTTGACGGAGGATGACCCTGCAATGGTCCCTCCTGTGGCTAGTATTTTAATATTGGGTAAATGATTAGTTTGTGGATTTTCAGATTTGTCTGAAGTTGTAGTGTTAGAAGTAGATACCGTTGTGCTGGTTGTAGCTGCTGCCGCAGCGTTAGCAGTAAATCCACCACTCCATAAGGTACTTCCGAGAATAAAGCCGGCCAACAGGGGAATCATTGTCATTTTTTTCATGTTAGTCATATAAAGCTCCTCTCCAATCTTAAACCTTGAAATATTAATGATAGATTAACTGACAAATATTTTGTCGAATTACGTTAATATCACGCATTATAGGGTGTAAAATCGTTTTTAGTCAATATATATGTTAGAAAATATAACTTTAAAACTCGTTTTTATATATGTAATCGCTTTAAATACAGCTAAATGGAAAATAATTATAAAAGAAAACAACAAGCAGAAAACTCATAAGGAGTCTGCTTGTTGTTTTTGATAAAAGGTGAACAACTGAGTGTACCTTTAATTTCATTTAATGAGAGTGACAAGGTGGAGTTGATGTTTTACGGTATTTACATGGTTCTACAGTTGAATACAGATTCCATGATCAGGGGTTTTTGCTATGCTGTTTTGTTGGCAAGCTAGCGCTGGGAGTTCCTTTTCCTTGTTTACGGTTACGTTCTGCCTTTTTTGCATTTTCTCGTAGCTTTTCAACGTATTCATGGGTGCTTTCCATCGTAGTTCCTCCTTTAAGACAAAATAAATGCACTCGGGAATTGCCCTCATACACCGTTACTATTTCCGCAAAAACGTTTTCCCAGTCAGAGAAGGCGTTGTTTCTATAAAAGGGGTGAGGTTATAATGAAGAAGAGAGCCCTATATAAGTCCTAATACCTGAAACTGGTACGGTGTGCAAAAGGAGGAGAGACATTGCAGACAGGCTTGTTGGTATGGCTACTGTTCATTAATGCAGTAGGCTATCTGGTAATGTCGGAAGATAAAAAGAGAGCACGTAAACACCGTGATCGTGTACCTGAACGGACGTTGTTTTTGCTGGCCCTGATCGGGGGCGCATTGGGTGTACTCATTGCGATGTACCGCAAACGCCATAAAACACGGCATATGACCTTCAGATTAGGTATTCCTGTGTTGCTATTCATTAACGCATTGCTCTATGGGTATTTTTTACGCTAAGGCTGGGAGTTTAGCTTCTCATAGGGAAGTTTAATGATGATTGAGAAGGCTATTCTCAGCCATTACATGATGTATGAAGTGAACAACCACAGGAATACATAATTTCAGGCTTTGATTTAACAAACTGAATTCGGAAGAGGTGCGTATTATGCTATTTTCAAAAGTATTGCTTGCTTATGACGGTTCGGATGCTTCCAACAAAGCTTTATTGAAGGCGGCTGAATTGGTGAAGGCATCACCCTCCTCGAAGCTTGAGGTAGTGACAGCATTCGATTTCCCGCGGATTTTTATGGGCGAAGGTTTGGCTCCAATTCCAGCTTCGGTGAATAAAGAGTATTATGATTTGGCTGAGCAAACTACGGATGAAGTTAAAAAGCGGCTTGCTGAGCAAGGTGTAGACGCCAAGGTAGAGCTGATTCAAGGTTCGCCGGCCGAAGTCATTTTGGATTATGCCAATGAGAATGGCTTCGATGTGATTGTGATTGGCAGTCGCGGATTGGGTGGTATTCGTGAATTTGTATTAGGTAGCGTAAGTCACAATGTGGTGCAGCATGCACGTATCCCCGTGCTGGTCGTAAAATAACGAAGTAAAAAGCAAAAGTCGGATCACTACCTGTACAGGAAGTGCCGGCTTTTTATTTTTGTTGGAAAGATGTATTGCTGGCCGTTACCAGTGTAGGTAGAGTGATAGCTAAATGTAATACAATAGTCCTGAGGTATGCATATAAAGGGCTTGGTTTTTGTTAAACACGAACATTAAATTGTATCATTATGACAATGTTCGTTTTCAAGTTGACACAGGGTGTAGGGAATTGTTAAACTATGAAGTGTATTGTCGATAAAAAATGAACTTTAGGTACAATTTAATTAGGTACACATGTTGGAGCCGAAATCCATCACGATTATGCTGGGAAAGTATATCGTTGGGTATGGAGTAAGCACAATCCTGACTCGTATAATGCCGGGGATATGGCCCGGAAGTTTCTACCTGGAAACCTTAAATTTCCGGACTACGGGAGACATACGGCTGAAGCCGCATTGGATGCGGTGGAACAGGCTTGCTTTTGGCATGCCTTTAAGAGGCTCTGTCGTTTGTTTTTTCGTAGTCCGGTGTCTTGAAAATAACGTTATTTTCGAGTGCCGGATTTTTGGCGCTTATTGATAAACAGGGAGTGAAGGACATGTCAGTGCAGGTCGCTGTCATTATGGGCAGCACATCAGACTGGGACACCATGCAACATGCATGTGCTGTGCTGGACGAGCTTGAAATCGGATATGAGAAAAAAGTAGTTTCAGCCCATCGTACACCGGATTTAATGTTTCGTTTTGCAGAAGAGGCCGCCGGGCGCGGACTAAAGGTCATTATTGCTGGAGCGGGTGGGGCTGCACATCTGCCGGGAATGGTAGCTGCGAAGACCTCCTTGCCAGTGATTGGTGTGCCTGTCCAGTCGAAGGCTCTGAATGGTCTGGACTCCCTGCTCTCCATTGTGCAGATGCCGGGTGGTATTCCAGTCGCCACTGTGGCAATCGGTAAGGCAGGCTCTACCAACGCAGGGTTGCTGGCTGCACAAATATTAGGTGCTTTTGACGAAAAGATAAGTCAGCGGGTTGTGGCAAGACGCGACCGTATCCGTGACGAGGTACTGGAAGGCAGTGACTCGCTATGAATGAAGCATGTGAATCCGCTGGCCGTATTCGCCCTCCTGGCACAGTGATTGGAATTTTGGGAGGCGGACAATTAGGCAGAATGCTTGTACTGGCAGGAACTAACCTAGGCTATCGCTTCGTGACACTGGACCCTGCACCGGATAGTCCGTGTGGACAGGTGTCAGAACAAATCCGTGCTGCCTATGATGATGAGCACGCGGCCAGAGAACTGGCTGAACGGTGTGACGTGATCACGTATGAGTTTGAAAATGTGGATGCGGGTGTAGCCGCACTTTTGGAACAGGAATCCAGTGTACCGCAGGGCAGCAGTCTTTTGTACACGACACAGCATCGTCTGCGGGAAAAACGTTCTATTGAAGCAGCTGGTGTTCCTGTTGCTCCATATCGTGAAATTAGCAGTCCTGCCGATATGGTTCAAGCGGTAGCCGAACTGGGTGTGCCGTGTGTGCTCAAAACAGCAGTCGGCGGTTATGATGGCAAGGGCCAAGTGGTCATTCGCCAATCGGAGGAAGCCACGAATGCCTACGAGCAACTGGCTGGAAGCGGTGCGGAACTGGTGTTGGAACAGTTCATCCGTTTTCGCTGCGAAATCTCGGTGATTGTAGCTCGCAGCACGAACGGTGAAGCCAAAGCCTTTCCACCTGCGGAAAACATCCACGTGAACAATATTTTGCACACGTCGATTGTACCCGCACGCGTACCTGAAGCTGTCCAGGAGGAAGCACGCAAATTGGCGCTGGCTGTGGCGGAGTCATTGGATGCGGTGGGACTGCTAGCTGTGGAGATGTTTGTCACCGAAGACGGACAATTATACGTTAATGAGTTGGCACCACGACCCCATAACTCCGGCCATTACACGATGGAGGGTTGCGCCACCTCGCAATTTGAGCAACATATACGTGCGATTTGTGGTTTGCCACTGGGCAACACGAAGCTGCTGACTCCGGTGGTGATGGTCAATGTACTAGGTGAGCATTTGGAGGACGTAATTCGAAGATTCGGACAATCAGATGCTGAAGCTGAAGGATTGAGTGTTGTACCAAAGCTGCATTTGTATGGAAAAAGTGAAGCCAAGCCAGGCCGAAAGATGGGACATATTAATCTGTTGTGCCAGGATACGGAACAAGCACTGGAATGGATTGATCAAACCAATATTTGGGGGAATAAATAGTCATGATCGAACGCTATAGCAGACCGGAAATGAGAGCGATTTGGACGGAAGAAAATAAATTTAAAGCTTGGCTGGAAGTAGAACTGTGTGCCTGTGAAGCATGGGCTGAGTTAGGGGTTATCCCAAAAGAAGATACCGTGGCTCTGCGTAAAAATGCAAGCTTTGATATTGAACGGATCTATGAAATTGAGCAGGAGACAAGACATGATGTCATTGCTTTTACCCGCACGGTATCCGAAAGTCTTGGCGACGAGCGCAAATGGGTACATTATGGCCTAACCTCTACAGACGTGGTTGATACGGCTCTGGGCTATCTGTTAAAGCAGGCGAATGAAATTCTGGAACGAGATATTCTGAATTTTATTGAAATTTTGAAGGAAAAAGCATTGGCTTACAAGCACACACCGATGATGGGACGTACACATGGAGTGCATGCTGAGCCGACCACATTTGGACTGAAAATGGCCTTGTGGTACGAGGAAATGAAGCGCAATCTGGAACGTTTCCGCTATGCTGCTGACCAAGTACAATACGGTAAAATGTCCGGTGCGGTCGGAACATACGCCAACATCGACCCGGCTGTGGAAGAATTCGTATGCCGCAAGCTCGGCACCAAGCCTGCCCCGATTTCTACACAAACGCTCCAGCGCGACCGTCATGCTGAATACATGGCCACGTTGGCGTTGATCGCCACATCGTTGGACAAGTTTGCTACAGAAGTCCGTGCATTGCAAAAGAGTGAATTCCGTGAGGTGGAAGAAGCTTTTGCCAAAGGTCAAAAAGGATCTTCCGCGATGCCACATAAACGCAATCCGATCGGAAGTGAAAACATCTCCGGTCTGGCACGTGTGATTCGTGGGCATATGGTATCGGCGTATGAGAACGTAACGTTGTGGCATGAACGCGACATTTCGCATTCTTCTGTAGAACGTATCATTCTGCCAGATGCAACGATGCTGTTGAACTATATGCTGAACCGTTTTGGCAATATCGTGAAAAATCTGACGGTCTTCCCTGAAAATATGAAGCGCAATATGGCGCGTACGTATGGTGTACCATTCTCCGGCCGCATTATGACGAAGCTGATCGACAAGGGCTTTAGTCGTGAAAAAGCTTACGATACCGTACAACCGCGTGCGATGCAGGCATGGGAAGAGCAACGCCAGTTCCGCGAAATTGTCGAGGCGACTCCGGAAATTACTGCCGTGCTCAGTCCGGATGAAATCGAGGATGCGTTCAACCCGGCTTGGCATTTGAAGAACGTGGATACGATCTTTAAAAAGTTGGGATTAGGGGAGTAGAGGACGGTTTGGTGCTTGGGAGAGGCTCAGGAGCGTGATGAGGCCGCTGCGCGAACGGATCATTCTTCCGATTGCTGTTGCCCCTGGTTTCCTGGAAAATCTGCAAAGGTTGGAATCCAGGGGCAAAGGCAAGCGCTAACGCTTCTCCAGAACGATTCCGTCCGCTCCGCTGCTTCCAGCACCAACCTTCGTGTGGGAGCAGAGCTAGGGGAGGTGCGGCACATAAGATGCCGCACCTTCCCAAGAGCGATAGAAAAGCGTGTTCCACTGCTTTTCTATCACAGACCACGTGCTCGTGGGGGTTGCCGAATTTGCGCAGCAAACAGCCGGCAGTCCTCACGAGCACGCACAGGCTCAAGAAGCGAAGCCTTGAGCCAGCCGTTCGCACCAACGTAAAAGCGTTGCTGGATGAGGGCTTGTGCGAACAAGCCTTCATCCAGCGAAACGCGCTCACTTCACCATAGCTACAAAATACTCGCCCTCACCTTGCCCATTAGCCAACCCTTGCGGGAGTCCCGAGGGCAGCAGCCCTGGGGGTCCTCCCTGAGGGGAGGATTTAGGAGGGGCAAAGGCTCGATTTAGGAGGGGCCATACTCTTTTGAAAGAGGTGTAATGAAATGTCATTGTCTACCGCCGAAGGTCTGATTCATGCGCCGCTTTTGTACAAAGGCAAAGTGCGTGAGTTGTATGATCTCGGAGAACATTTTCTGATTGTCGTGACAGATCGGATTTCAGCTTTTGATTATGTGTTGGAGCCGCCTGTACCGGAAAAGGGGAATGTTCTGAACAAGCTCAGTACTTTCTGGTTCGAGCAGACGAAAGACCTGCTGGAAAACCATGTCGTGCATACCGATGTAAACAAGCTCGGACATGTCATCGACGAACAGAATAAAGAGCTGCTAAAGGATCGGATCATGGTCACGCTGAAGGCTGAACGCATCGACATCGAGTGTGTGGTGCGCGGATATATTACCGGAGGCGGCTGGCGTCAATATGAACAGACCGGTGAGGTAAACGGTATTCCATTGCCTAAGGGGCTACGTAAGAATGAACGCTTTCCCAAGCCTCTATTTACACCGGCTGCCAAAAACGATGTCGGTCACGACGAGGACATTTCCCTTCATCAAATGAAGGAACTGGTCGGGGCCCAGCTAACAGGTGAACTTGAGGAAAAAAGCTTGGCATTGTATGAATTTGCGCGTGCTTTCTGCGAAAAGCGAGGAATCATTTTAGCGGATTGCAAGTTCGAGTTTGGACTTGTTGATGGCAAGGTGATTTTGATTGATGAAATTTTCACTCCGGATTCATCTCGTTTCTGGGCACAGGAGAAGTATGAGCTGGATGTTGAGATTGATAGCATGGACAAGGAGCCGGTGCGAAGCTATTTGGCAGCCTCCGGTTGGGACAAGAACAGCAAGCCCGATCCATTGCCTGCTGAGGTCGTAGAAGAAACAACTGCAAGATATACGGATATTTGGCGGCGTCTGACGGCACAGTAAATAGTAATCATAATTCAACCAATAGGATTCACTCATTCGGAGGAGGAACTGAAGGAACATGATGAAAGTAACAGTCTATGTCACGATAAAGCAAAGCGTTTTGGACCCGCAGGGGGTCGCGGTGCAAGGCGCACTGCATTCTATGGGTTTCGGAGAAGTGGACAGCGTCAGAATTGGTAAGTATATGGAACTGAATCTGGATACAACAGACCGCGAGAGTGCAGAGAAACGCGTCATCGAGATGTGTGAAAAGCTGTTGGCCAACACGGTCATTGAAGACTACCGCTACGAACTGGAGGGCTGATTCCATGAATTTTGCAGTTCTGGTTTTTCCGGGCTCCAACTGTGATATTGACTGCTATAAGGCGATAGAGGACACGGTCGGTGAACCTGTCGATTATGTTTGGCATACGGCAACGGATCTGTCACCTTACGATTGTATTCTTGTTCCGGGAGGCTTCTCCTACGGGGATTATCTGCGGTGTGGTGCGATTTCCAGGTTTGCTCCGGTGATGAAGGAAGTAGCCAAAGCAGCTGCCGAGGGCAAATATATTTTGGGGATTTGCAACGGTTTTCAAATTTTGACCGAAGCCGGGCTGTTGCCAGGAGCTTTGCGCCGTAATCTGTCGATGAAATTCCTTTGCCGTGATACGGTGTTGCAGGTTGCGAATAACCAAACGCCTTTTACAAGAGATTATGCTGCTGGTGAAGAGATCATTATTCCGATCGCACATGGTGAAGGCAACTATTACTGTGATGATGAGACGCTGGCTCGTTTGCAGGCGAACAATCAGATCGTATTTACGTATAAAGATAATCCCAATGGTTCCATGACGGATATTGCAGGGATTTGTAATGAACAAGGTAACGTGCTGGGCATGATGCCCCACCCGGAACGCGCAGTGGACGCATTGCTTGGAACGGATGACGGCAAACGTATGTTTACATCTATTTTGAATGCTTGGAGGGATCGTCATGGCGCAGCAAGTGTCCGCTAAGGAACCGACGGCAGAGCAGATTGCCGAACATAAACTGTATCAGCAGATGGGTGTGTCGGACAGTGAATATGCGCTGATCTGCGAATTCATGGGGCGTCAGCCGAATTATACGGAGATTGGCGTGTTCAGTGTTATGTGGTCAGAGCATTGTGCTTACAAAAACTCCAAGCCGTTGCTGAGACGTTTCCCGACGAGCGGTCCGCGAGTTCTGATGGGACCCGGTGAAGGAGCAGGGATTGTTGATATTGGAGACAACCAAGCAGTTGTATTTAAAATCGAAAGTCATAACCATCCATCCGCTGTAGAGCCTTTCCAAGGGGCAGCAACTGGGGTAGGCGGCATCATCCGTGATATTTTTTCCATGGGCGCAAGACCTGTTGCCGTTTTGAACTCGCTGCGTTTTGGCAAGCTGGAGAGCGACCGTGTGAAATATTTGTTCGAGCATGTGGTATCGGGTATTGCGGGCTACGGGAACTGTATCGGTATTCCGACCGTGGGTGGAGAGGTTGTATTTGACGAAAGCTACGAAGGCAATCCGCTCGTTAATGCAATGTGTGTTGGACTGATTGACCATGATAAAATCCAACGTGGTGTGGCAAAAGGGGTTGGTAACCCGGTGTTCTACGTAGGCCCACCAACAGGACGTGACGGGATTCATGGAGCAACTTTCGCATCCGTTGAGCTGACAGAGGAATCCGAAGCGAATCGGACTGCGGTTCAAGTAGGCGATCCATTTATGGAGAAGCTGGTTATGGAATCATGTCTGGAACTGATCGACAGCGGTATTGTACTGGGTATTCAGGATATGGGCGCAGCGGGACTTACCTGCTCCAGTGCCGAAATGGCAAGTAAGGCGGGCAACGGTCTTGAGCTGTATCTGGATCAGGTACCGCAGCGTGAAGAGGGCATGACACCTTATGAAATGATGCTGTCCGAATCACAGGAGCGTATGCTGTTCGTGGTTGAGCCAAAGGATGAAGCACAGGCGCTTGAAATTTTCGAGCGTTGGGGCGTCATTTGTGCCAAGGTCGGTAAAGTGACGGATGACGGTCGTTTGCGTTTGTTCCATCACGGTGAAGTGGTGGGTGATATGCCAGTGACGGCGCTGGTTGACGAGTGTCCGATCTATGACAAACCTTCCGAAGTCCCTGCTTATTATGAGCAAAATGCTGCGATTGACACACTTCGGTATGCAGAAGTAACGGACTTGAACGGCGCGCTGAAAAAGGTGCTATCTTCACCAAGTGTAGCTAGCAAGAAATGGGTATACGAGCAATATGATTACATGGTTCGCACCAGTACGGCCGTTCGTCCGGGCTCGGATGCAGCTGTAGTGACCGTACGTGGCACCCGCAAGGGACTTGCGATGACTACAGATTGTAACGGACGTTATGTATACCTGGATCCAGAGGTAGGCGGACGAATTGCAGTCAGCGAAGCAGCTCGTAATATTGTATGCTCCGGCGGAGAGCCTTTGGCGATTACGGACAACCTAAACTTCGGTAACCCTGAAAAGCCGGATATTTTCTGGCAAATGGAAAAGGCCGTTGACGGTATGGCAGAAGCATGCCGTGTGCTGGATACTCCTGTCATCGGAGGAAATGTCAGCTTGTACAACGAGAATGCCAAAGGTGCAATTTATCCAACGCCTGTAGTCGGCATGGTAGGTCTCGTACATGATACAGATCATATTACGACACAAGGCTTCAAGGCCGAAGGCGACGTCATTTTCCTAGTGGGAGAGACGAAGGCTGAGCTAGGAGGCAGTGAGTTCCAGGCTATCGTGCACGGTGTATCCGAAGGACGTCCGCCTGAGCTCGATTTGAATGTAGAGAAAAAACTGCTGACTGCGGTACTAGGAGCGATTCAGGCCGGATTGGTACAATCCGCACATGATCTGGCAGAGGGCGGTTTGGCTGTAACACTTGCCGAATCTGGAATTAGCGGCGGATTGGGAGCACAGGTTAACGTAGAAACGTCTTTGCGCCCTGACCATGCTTTATTCAGCGAAAGTCAATCCCGCATTTTGTTATCTGCATCACCGGATAAAGCGTCTGCGCTAGAAGCACATCTGCGTGGACTGGAAGTACCAGTTACCGTATTGGGAAAAGTTGAAGGATCACAATTGACAGTTGAGGTGAACGGACAACCCGCTTTGAACGAGGCAGTCGCCAGTTTGAAGCAAATCTGGGAGGATGTCATTCCATGTCTGATGAAATAACAGCACGGACGTTGTGGACTGGAGATTATTATAATGAAGGCTCGGGTAAAGAGGGGCTGTTTGATAAATTAAAAGAGGAATGCGGCGTATTCGGGGTGTACAGACACTCCGATGCCGCTTCCCTAGCCTATTACGGCTTGCACGCGCTTCAGCATCGTGGTGAAGAAAGTGCAGGGATCTGTGTGAGCAGTGGCGACGAATTCCATTATCATCGTGGAATGGGACTTGTCAAAGAAGTATTTAATAAAGACTTGCTGGCTTCGTTGACAGGCGACATTGCCATAGGACATGTGCGCTACTCGACAAGTGGAGACAGTAAGCTGACGAATGCACAGCCTTTGGTGTTCAAGTATCGTGATGGTGATTTGGCGGTAGCGACGAACGGAAATATCGTAAATGCTTTGCAAATTCGGCATGAACTGGAGCAGGGTGGGTCTATTTTTCAAACAACCAGCGATACCGAAGTAGTAGCACATTTGATCGCTCGGTCGTCCAAGGATTTAGTGGAGGCTGCCAAGGATGCATTAAAGCGTATTGTCGGTGGGTTTGCTTTCCTTATTATGACCAATGACAAGCTGCTTGTGGCTTCTGATCCCAACGGCTTGCGTCCATTGACGATGGGCAGATTGGGCGATGCTTATTTGTTTGCATCCGAGTCTTGTGCCTTGGAAACCATTGGTGCAGAACTGTTGCGCGATATCGAGCCAGGTGAACTGCTAGTTCTGGATAAAAACGGACTGCACGAAGACCGTTATACGGAAGATAAGCAGCGTAAAGCGCTGTGTGCGATGGAGTATATTTATTTTGCTCGTCCTGACAGTGACTTGAATGGTTCTAATCTTCATGCAGCACGTAAACGAATGGGCAGCCAGATGGCGCTAGAGGCTTTTGTCGATGCAGATTTGGTTACCGGTGTACCGGATTCCAGCATATCGGCTGCAATTGGTTATGCAGAACAAACAGGTATTCCCTATGAGCTGGGCATGATTAAAAATAAATACACTGGGCGTACCTTTATTCAACCGAGTCAGGAGCTGCGCGAGCAGGGTGTGAAAATGAAGCTGAGCGCCGTACGCCGTGTTGTTGAAGGTAAACGGGTCATTATGATCGACGACTCTATCGTTCGGGGCACCACATCTCGTCGAATCGTAAATATGCTGCGGGATGCGGGCGCTTTGGAAGTACATGTACGAATTACCTCACCGCCTTTCAAAAACCCGTGCTTCTACGGTATCGACACACCGGACCGTCGGGAACTGATCGCTTCGTCCAAAACCGTGGAGGAAATTCGGCAAGAGATTAACGCCGATTCGCTCTATTTTATGAGCGCAGAGGGATTGATTGCCGCGGTAGGCGGACATAACGAACAGGATTACAAGGGCGGTTTGTGCCTGGCTTGTTTCGATAATGATTATCCGACACAGGTAGATTTCAAAGGCGAAGAAAAGTTCGGGTGTAGTTGCTAGTATAGGGAACTAAAGAGGAACAGAGGTGCATGGGGATGGTGGTTCTGAGGGGGCCACTCCGCGTGTGGAAGGTTCTTACGATCGCTGTTGCCGCCAGATTCCAGGATTGGATTAACCCCTTACAGGGTTGGAATCCAGCGGCAAAGGCGAGCGCTTCGCTTCTCCAGAATCCTTCCACCCGCTGCGTTCCTCAGGTGTGCAGCATTTTGCAGCAGTGCCTGTACCTCTTCTGTTCCCACAGGGAAGAGGATAGGTAAGGCCGTTAAAAACTCATGGCATAACTATTTCATGCCATGAGTTTTTAACAGGCGGGCGCAGCTGCCTGACTCAAGGGTCAAAGAAGTAAGCCGCCCGTTAGCGCTGCTCACTTCTTTGACCGGCACGTCCCCGACTTTGCAAAGCAAACAGCCCGGGACGTGCCCCTGCCGCCGTCACTACCAAAGGCGGCCACGCATCAAAGCGTGTCCTTGTGAATTGCGGGAAGACCCGCAACTCACAAAGGAAAACACGCGACTCACAGCACGAACCACCACCAAGCAGCACCCAATCCTACGCATCTGACCGACTCTTGAGGGATCCAGGGGGAGCAGCCCCATGGAATCCTCCCTGCTAGGGAGGACTTAGGAGGGTCAATCATTTGAAGGAGTGTTCATGAATGTCCGAAGCATACAAAAACGCAGGGGTAGATATCGCTGCCGGTAATGAAGCAGTAGAACGGATGAAAAAGCACGTTAAACGTACCTTCCGTCCGGAAGTGCTCACGGACTTGGGCGGATTCGGTGCGTTGTTCGGCCTGAATAAAGATAAGTATGAAGAGCCTGTACTCGTTTCCGGTACCGATGGTGTCGGCACGAAGCTGAAGCTTGCCTTTGCAATGGATCGTCATGACACCATTGGCATTGATGCAGTTGCGATGTGCGTAAACGATATTGTCGTCGGAGGTGCAGAACCTCTCTTTTTTCTAGATTACCTTGCTTGTGACAAGGTTGTGCCCGAGAAGATTGAAGCTATAGTCGCTGGAATCGCGGAGGGCTGCCACCAGTCGGGGTGTGCGTTGGTCGGCGGCGAAACCGCAGAAATGCCGGGGATGTACAGTGAGGGCGAATATGATATTGCTGGATTCACCGTAGGGATTGTAGATAAAAGCAAAATCATTAACGGCAGTTCCATTGTTCCTGGAGATACCGTAATCGGACTGGCTTCCAGTGGTGTCCATAGTAACGGCTTCTCACTGGTTCGCAAGCTGTTATTGGAACAGCAAGGCTATGATTTGCATGATGAAATCGAAGGCTTGAACGGCAAACTGGGCGATGTACTGCTGGAGCCAACGAAAATTTATGTGAAATCTGTGTTGGCATTGCTGGACAAGGTAAAAGTAAAAGGTATGGCGCATATCACTGGTGGCGGTTTTATTGAAAATATCCCTAGAGTATTACCGGATCACGTCAATGTAGATATACAGTATGGCACATGGCCAATTCTGCCGATCTTCCAGCTCATGCAGGAAAAGGGCGAAATTTCTAACAAAGACATGTTCACGACCTTCAATATGGGGATTGGAATGGTGATCGTTGTTGAGGCAGAGCACGCACAGACTGCATTGGAAGTTCTGAAGGAACAGGGTGAAGCTGCGTATGTGATCGGAAAAGTAACGGAAGGCAGCTCGATCGTGACCTTTACGGGAGCCGAGGTATAATGGGCAATTACCGGATTGCTGTTTTTGCATCAGGCGAAGGGACGAACTTTCAGGCTTTGGTGGATGCGGCCGCACGGGGTGAACTGGGCGGCGCCTCGGTAGAACTACTTATCTGTGACAAGCCTGCGGCTCCGGCTGTAGCTAGAGCACAGAAAGCTGGAATTGCTTGTCATACTTTTCGCCCTAAGGAATATCCTGCCCGAGAAGACTATGAGCGTGAATTGGTGGCTTTGCTGGAGCAGAAATCGATTGACCTCATCGTGTTAGCAGGCTATATGCGTTTGCTTTCCAGTGTCATGGTTGATGCCTACGCTGGGAAAATCATCAATATTCATCCGTCACTGCTTCCGGCATTTCCAGGGAAAGATGCTGTTGGACAGGCATTGGCCTATGGGGTCAAGGTAAGCGGGGTCACCGTCCATTTTGTGGACGGCGGGATGGACACTGGTGCGATTATTGCCCAACGTGTCGTAGAAGTTCACGATCATGATACAGCGGAATCCTTATCCGCAGCCATTCAATCCGTGGAACGTCAGCTATATCCAGAGGTAGTTGGTAGACTGGCTCAAGGCAAAATCCAATTGAATGGCCGCAAGGTGAGCTCACTTCTCTAAAGATAACTGTAATTTGTCATATCATTGTCCTAACAAGGATACTGTACAGGCATTTTCCGATATTTCTCGGGAAATAAATTGATTGAAGAGAAATTTGCAAAATTCTGAAAGAGCTAAAGGAGGAGACAGGGTGAGTATTAAAAGAGCGCTCGTCAGCGTATCAGATAAACGGGGAATCGTGGAGTTTTGTCGCGAGTTGTCCAAATTAGGTGTGGAGATCGTTTCGACAGGGGGAACGAGCAGCTTGCTGTCGAAGGAGGGCATTCCTGTCATCGGTATTTCAGAGGTAACGGGATTTCCAGAAATTATGGATGGACGTGTTAAAACACTCCACCCTGCGGTACACAGCGGTTTGCTGGCTGTTCGGGATAATGAAGAGCATCAGCGCCAGATGAAGGAGCTTGGATTGGATTATATCGATCTGGTCGTTGTGAACCTGTATCCTTTTGCGGAAACGATCGCCAAACCCGGTGTAACCTATGAAGACGCGATTGAAAATATTGACATCGGCGGACCAACAATGCTTCGTTCTGCGGCAAAAAACCATGCTTTTGTCAGTGTAGTGGTCGATGCGGATGACTATAGCACTGTACTGGAGGAAATACGTAAGGATGGCGACACGGAGCTAAATACTCGTAAGCGTTTGGCTGCAAAAGTGTTCCGTCATACGGCGTCATACGACGCTTTGATTTCCGATTACTTGTCGAATGTGACAGGTGATCCTCTGCCTGAGCGTTACACTGTAACCTATGAAAAAATTCAGGATTTGCGTTATGGCGAAAATCCCCATCAACAGGCGGCATTTTATCGTGAGCCTTTGGCGGCCAAGGGTACACTAACAACAGCGAAGCAACTTCACGGTAAAGAGTTGTCTTACAATAATATCAATGATGCGAATGCAGCCCTGCAAATCGTCAAAGAATTCAGCGAGCCGACAGTAGTTGCAGTTAAGCATATGAATCCTTGCGGTGTGGGAATTGGCGGCAGTATTTATGAAGCGTACAGCAAAGCTTACGCAGCAGATCCAACATCGATTTTTGGCGGCATTGTCGCGGCTAACCGGATTATTGACGGCGATACAGCAAATAAGCTGAGTGAAATCTTTTTGGAAATTGTACTGGCACCGGGCTTCACGAAAGAAGCATTGGAGATTTTAACGAAAAAGAAAAATATCCGTTTGCTTGATCTGGGTGAGCTTTCCCCATCTGAGGCGAAGAGCCGTTTCGTCGTGACTTCCATTGAAGGCGGCATGGTTGTTCAGCAAAATGACGTTCATGCTGTGGACCCGGATGCACTTACGGTTGTAACAGAGCGTACGCCATCCGAGGAGGAACTGAAACAACTTTTGTTTAGCTGGAAAGTGGTCAAACATGTGAAATCCAACGCTATCGTACTGGCGGCAGATAATATGACTATTGGCGTAGGCGCAGGACAAATGAACCGTGTCGGAGCAGCCAAGATTGCGATCGAGCAGGCCGGTGACAAAGCAAAAGGTGCCGTATTGGCATCGGATGCATTTTTCCCGATGGGCGATACGCTGGAGTTGGCAGCTAAAGCAGGCATTACAGCAGTCATTCAGCCGGGCGGTTCCATTAAAGATGAGGAATCTATCAAGGTTGCTAACGAATATGGCATTGCTATGGTCTTTACAGGCGTACGTCATTTCAAGCACTAAGTTGTGTGAGTTGTGGATGCAGCACACCTGAACGATCATAATGGGGCGGGAGGAATCACCTGAATGGATATTTTGGTTATCGGAGGGGGCGGCCGCGAACATGCAATTGTGTGGGCGCTGAAGAAAAGCCCCAAGGCCGGACAAATCTATTGTGCGCCAGGTAATGCTGGCATCGGACAATTAGCGGAGTGTGTGCCGATTCCGGTGAGTGAGTTTGACGCGCTGACAGAACTGGCGGAATCCAAAAAAGTCGGACTTGTCGTAGTAGGTCCCGATGATCCGCTGGCAGACGGCATTGTGGATGCATTTGAAGCGAAGGGCATTCCAGTATTCGGACCGCGTAAAAATGCAGCGGAAATTGAAGGCAGTAAAATCTTCATGAAGGATTTGCTGCACAAATATCAAATTCCGACAGCAACTTACCGCAAGTTTTATACCTATGAGGAAGCACATGCCTATTTGAAGGAACAGTCTATTCCGGTGGTCATTAAGGCGGACGGATTGGCAGCAGGCAAAGGCGTGACAGTTGCTTACTCGATGGAGGAAGCGGAAAAGGCGCTGTCCGATATTATGGTAGCGAAGGTTTTTGGTGAAGCGGGTGCACAGGTCGTGATCGAGGAGTTCCTCGCTGGACAGGAAATGTCGATTCTCTCCTTTGTGGATGGGGAAACGGTTCGCCCGATGGCAGCGGCCCAAGATCACAAGCCGGTTTTTGATGGTGACAAGGGACCGAACACAGGTGGCATGGGCACGTACTCCCCGTTGCCCCACATAGCCGATTCTATTATTGAGGAAGCCATTGAGACGATTATTAAGCCGACGGCCAAGGCGATGGTTGCTGAAGGGCGTCCGTTCCGGGGTGTCTTATTCGCCGGGCTGATGATTTCGCCGGACGGCAAGCCGAAGACGATTGAATTTAATGCACGTTTTGGTGATCCAGAAACACAAGTCGTGTTGCCTCGACTAAAATCCGACTTACTTGATATTTTTCTCGCTGCCGTGAACGGCACGCTGGATCAGGTGGAGATCGAGTGGAAGGATGAGGCCGCGGTGTGTGTGGTGCTGGCATCCGGAGGTTATCCCGCAGCTTACGCCAAAGGGATACCTATCCAAGGATTGGATCAGGCAGATGAAGCCATCGTATTCCATGCCGGCACAGATATCAACGAACAGGGTGAGTGGGTAACGAACGGCGGACGCGTATTAGGCGTGGTTGGTTTGGGACGTGACATTGCCGAGGCACGGGACAAAGCTTACGAGCAGGCGGCTCGTATTACCTTTGAAGGCAAGCAAAACCGTACAGACATTGCGGCAAAAGCATTGCTATAACAGCAATATATAGGATAAGAGGACCTCTGCGGAGGTTCTCTTTTTTCGTTTGACAAAAGTATACTTATCCTATAGGATTAAAAATACAAAACTGACTGACTGATCAATCGGGAGGAGGAAACCCATGCAGCCACGCAAGGCGAAGCAATCCAAAACCCTTTCGAATGACTCACCTGTTAATCACGGGGGAGAAGAAAAAGACCGCAGGACTCAGCTTCTTCACATTGCGTTAAAGCGGTTTGCTGAGCAGGGTTACCACCAAACGAAGATTTCAGATATTGTGGTGGAGGCAGGAGTAGCTCAAGGCACATTTTATTGGCATTTTAAAAGTAAAGAGGCTCTGGCGCTGGAGATTATCGCTACAGGCCGTGAACAGCTTTTGTCAGCGATCGGGCAGGGGTATCGCCGTGATGCAGGAACGCTGGCTGATATGGTCAAGGCATCGGAAGCGCTGTTTGTTCGGTTATTTCATTTTGCATTGGAGAACCGTTATCTGATGGGTTTGCTGCTGATCGGCAGTGGTGTCGATGAACCCGTACGGCAGAGTATCCGTGAGACCAGGACTGCAATGGAGCTTGCATTCAGGCGCAATATGGAGAGAGCGATCGAGCTGAACATGTTGCCTGCCGAATTAGATGTCGAATTAAGGGCAGCACTACTCATGAGCATGATCGAAGGGATCATTATACGCTGGTTATTCGGTTCAGAGGGAACACATGACCACATCAAGCAGGTATCCGCTACAAGATTGGCAGAAGAGGCTGCTAATTTTGAATTTTACGGACTATTAGGTCAAAGCTAGACGGTCAACATCGCATGAATGAGTAGTATGCAACAAATAATATAGCCAAATTACACATACAAACTTAAACATTTACATCTAGACAGGAGAGAACGATACATGAAAACACGTAAAAAAGGATTCTTGGTGACCACACTCATGGCTCTGGCATTGTTCAGCCTTGTGCTGAGCGCTTGCGGTACCAAACAGGAAGCTTCCAATACCGGAACTGGAACGGGCAGCAATAATGAAGCAGCCGCCAATCAGCTCGAAGCCATCAAGAAGGCCGGTGTAATGAAGGTAGGCATGATGGGCACTTACCCACCGTACAATTTCTTGAACGACAACAAGGAGTTGGACGGGTTTGATGTGGATATTGCCAAAGAGTTGGCGAAACGGATTGGAGTAAAAGCGGAATTCACGGCCCAAGAATTTTCGGGATTGATTCCAAGTCTGCAAAAGAAAAAATTCGATGCAGTGGTTAGCCAGGTTGCGATTACAGAGGATCGCAAGAAGGCCATTGACTTCACAGATCCCTATATCACCAATAATGTGAATATTATCGTGAATAGCAAAACAAATGACATTACGAAGTTGGAAGACTTTAAAGGCAAAACCATTGGTGTCGGCTTGGGGACAAATGATGAATCTTATCTGCGCAACGAAGTGCTGCCAAAGGTAGGCGATTTTGAGATCAAAACATATGATGATGTCATTACTTCATTGAAGGATCTAAACTCTGGTCGTATTGATGCAACCATTAACAATCTATATGCTCTCAAACCCATTATCGACAAAAACGGGTTCCAAATTAAAGCCGTAGGCGAGCCGATTAAATCAGACCTAGCAGCTGTAGCCATTAACCAGAAAACTCCTGAGCTCAAGGAAGCCTTGAACAAGGCTCTGAAGGAAATGAAGGAAGACGGCACTTACAAAACAATTTTCAAAAAATGGTTTGGCGAGGAGCCAAAAGAATAACGTAAGCCTGTTACAGGCGTCTGGCTCCAGTCTTGGCTTTTATGCTGACATGGGGCCACTCGTCTGAAAGAAGGGAATATAATTGATGCTAGAATTAATGTGGGAGAACGTCCCTTTTTTATTGAAGGGCGCTTATTATACGCTGTATATAACGATTGTTTCTATGCTGTTTGGTTTAATTATTGGTTTGATTGTTGCTGTAGCGCGCTTGAAGGGGAATCGACCTGTTCGGTGGCTGGCTCGTATGTATGTATCGATCATCCGGGGAACGCCGGTTTTGGTGCAGATTGCGGTCATTTATTATGGTCTGGATGATTACGGAATATCTTTCGGATCGTTAACGGCTGCTTGTCTCGCGCTTAGTATTAATACAGGGGCGTACTTATCGGAGACGTTCCGTGGAGCTATTTTAGCCGTACCACAGGGACAGACCGAGGCTGCTTATGCGACGGGAATGTCGCCTGGTCAAACGATGTGGCGTATCATTCTTCCACAGGCGTTGCGCATTGCAATTGCACCGATGGGGAATACGTTCGTGGGTATGCTTAAAGAAACGTCGCTTGTGTCGGTTATCGGGGTTAGTGAATTGATGCGACAGGCACAGCTTTTACAGGCGCAGTATTTGCGCTACATGCCGTTTCTGCTCGAAATTGCCCTGATGTACTGGATTATGAGCATTGGATTCTCCGCTATACTGGAGCGGGTGGAAAAGCGTCTGGCTCGAGCTTATTAAGGTGGAGATGATAGATGATGATAACAACAAACGGATTAGGTAAACGATTCGGACAGGTAGAGGTTCTGAAAAGCATTGATTTTCAGGTTGCCGCTCGTGAAATCGTCGTATTGCTCGGTCCCAGCGGTTCAGGTAAAAGTACCCTGCTGCGTTGCCTGAACGGACTGGAAGAGTTGTCTTCTGGCAAGTTTGAGGTGAACGGGATTGAGGTTGATGCTATGGCTCCTGTTCGTGCCCGCCAAGCAGCCATTCGTGATATTCGCAAGCAGACGGGGATGGTGTTCCAGCAATTCAATCTGTATCCGCACAAAACAGCTATCGGCAATGTGATTGAAGGACTGCTGACAGTTAAGAAAATGCCGCGCGACAAGGCTATGTCTATCGGACAACAGCTGCTGAAGCGGGTGGGGTTACTGGATAAGCAGGATGTACATCCATCTCGTCTGTCCGGTGGACAGCAGCAACGGGTAGCTATTGCACGTGCACTGGCGATGGACCCGGCGATTATGCTGTTCGATGAGCCGACATCGGCGCTTGATCCCGAACTCGTGGGTGAGGTGCTGGGGGTTATGCGGGAGTTGGCTCAAGATGGAATGACGATGGTCGTCGTGACGCATGAGATGAAATTTGCCCGCGAGGTGGCAGACAAGGTTGTATTTATGGCGGACGGTATCATTGTGGAAGAAGCTGCACCACAGGCATTTTTTGATGCTCCCCAGCATGAGAGGACACAAAAGTTTTTGCGTCAAATTAGCGAGTTTTAAGTTAGAGGATGAATCATAGATTATTAAGATGGAAAGAAGGCAATTGATTATGAAAGTATCTACAACTTGGCACGGCAAACGCGCATTTACATCGGAAGGACCATCCGGTTATTCCGTAGGGATGGATGCTACGGCGGCTTATGGCGGCGATGGTAAAGGGATGACACCGATGGAACTGCTGCTTGCAGGTCTGGCGGGATGTATCGGTATTGATATTACGATGATTTTGGATCGTTTTTTGTCAGACATTCAGCGAATTGATATTGATGCAGAAGGTACGCGCAAGGAGCAAATGCCAACAGGATTTACAGCGATTGATCTGACATTCCACGTAGATGGAGATATTCCAGATTACCGCGTATGGAAAGCGATTCAGATGGGTAAGGAAAAATATTGTGCAGTATCTGATTCCCTAAAAGCGGAAATTCGGATGCACCTCATTTTAAATGGAACAGAAGTACCCTATCCAGCGTAAGTGTTGAGGGGTGAGGAGAGTCAGCCTGTGTTATATACAGGCTGACTCTCTTTTTTTATGTTGTCTGACAATATGACGAATAATGAAATCTTGTGTGTGGAATGCATATCGAAGTTACTGTACGATGAATCGTTTAGAAAAGAAACCAATCAGCGGATCGGTGTACAGGTTTCCTTATCCGCTGCTTTTTTGTTTGCGTTCCCGCAGCAAGAGATACAGGAAATAGGGCGCGCCAATTACGGCTGTCACTATGCCGGCGGGGATTTCGAGCGGCGGCTTCAGCCCCCGTCCGAGCGCATCGGCAAGGACGAGGATCAGGGCACCGATCATGGCTGCGCCGGGCAATAGATAGCGGTGGCGATTACCAAACAATCGCCGTGCCAGATGTGGTGCCAGCAGCCCTATAAAGCCGATGGAGCCGATGGCAGCAACACAGGCAGCAGCTAAGGCCACAGATACGGCCAGCAGTCCTGTGCGCATACGCTTCACGCTAAGTCCCAAACCAGCGGAGCTTTCCTCATCCAGACTCATAATATCCAGCTTGTGCTGTAGTGTATAGGCGAGAGGCAGCAATACAATTAACCATGGCAAAAGCCCATATACTTCATCCCAGCCTTTGCCCCACAAGCTTCCAGCTAGCCAAGTCAGCGTATCGCTGGCTTCGAGTGGATATTTGACCAGAATATAATCGGTCGCAGCCTGGAAGATAGCACCTACCGCCAGCCCGGTTAAGGCTAGCATATTAGGACGCATGCCTCCCCTCATCGAAAGCTGTACGAGCAGTAGTGCAGCTAACCCGGCACCCACAAAGGCAGCGACAGGCAGTAGCGCCACCGGGGATGAGGGGAGCAGCACGATGACGAGAACCGCAGCAAAGCCGGCTCCCTTGGATACACCCACCACATCCGGCGAAGCCAGTGGGTTGCGAATCATGCCTTGCAGTAGCACGCCGGCTACAGCAAGACCAGCACCGGCCATGATGGCCAGCAGGTCACGAGGCAGTCGATAATGGTGAACGATGAACCAGGAAGAGGCATTTCGGTTAGTCAGCGCCGTGATCAGCTCAGCGGGCGTAATGTAGGTGCTGCCCACGCCGATAGCTATAAAGGAAACACCCATCATTATCACGAGTAAAATCCACAGCTTTTTCATCGTGAAGCCCTCCCGTTCTTGTGCGCCAGATATAAAAAGAAGGGCGCACCCACCAGCGCGGTTACAATACCAACGGGCGATTCATAAGGAAAGGCAATAAATCGTCCAAGCACGTCCGCATATGTCAGCAGCAGAGCTCCGCAGATTGCAGACAGGGGGATGACCCGTTTGTAATTGTCGCCTGTAAATACCTTAATGATATTCGGCACCATCAGACCCACAAAGCCGATGGCCCCGGCTACCGCTACAGCAGAGCCTGCCAGCATAATAACTGAAACCGAGGCCAGCAAGCGGACAAGACGTACGTTTTGCCCCAGTCCTTGTGCGACCTCTGTACCGAGGCTAAGCACAGATAGCGAGGGGGCCAGCGCCAGTGCAAGGATCATACCGACGGCGAACCATGGCAGCACCAGACGCGTGTCGGCCCAAGTAGACCCGTCGATGGCTCCGGCGAGCCAATACAGTACATCGGATATTTGCTCGTTGAACACGAGCAGTCCCTGAGTGACAGAGGCCAGCAGCAGATGCACAGCCATCCCGGCAAGAGCCAGCTTGACTGGCGTCATGCCCGCCGTTCCGGCCAGCGCATATACGAAGGAGCCACCTGCGATCGCTCCGGCAAAAGCAAAATAAATGCTGCCGGACGACCCGATATTGGGCAGCAGCACGACCGACAGGACGACAGCCAGCGAAGCGCCAGAGCTGACCCCAAATACCTGTGGCGAAGCCAGCGGGTTGCGTGTGATGGCCTGCATCAGCGCTCCGGCCACGGCAAGCCCGGCGCCGACGATCAGACCAATGACGGCACGTGGCAGGCGTATCGTCAAGATAATGAGCTGATCCTTGGACGGATGCTCGGTGAATAGTGCAGTCAGCATGGTGGGGATGTCCATCCTGACTGGGCCAATCGCCACGCTCAGCAATAGTCCAGCCAGCAGCGCGAATAGAAGTGCAAAGAAGACCGGCTTATTTAGCCGGTCGCGTAAGGCTTGTCCGATCAACGGGAGCCGTCTCCTTTAGTTTGCGCGGGATACAGAAGCGAAATCGCTTGCTCCAGTATTTTCTCGGCAGAGCCGAGTCCACGGTACCGGGTCCACAGTGCCCGGTTTACTTCGTAAACTTCCCCTTTTTTCACGGCCGTAATGTTTTGCCATAACGGATTTTGCTTCCATTCTGCAAGCAGCTTCTCATCGGCTTCCACTAAGAAGATCACGTCCGGATCAGCTTGTGCAATCTGCTCCAGTGTCAGCTTGACTGTAGGCTCGCTTGTATTTTGAAGGGCATTGTGGATGCCTGCTTGCTCCAGCAGTTGTCCATCAAAAGATGAAGCGCCGTGAGCCGATAGTGAATCAGAACGAAATACCCCAAGCAATACGCTACGTGACTCACCAGCTTGGATGCCTTCTTTCAGCTTTGCCATTGTGGCTTTATGTGCTGCGAGAATTTGCTCACCCTTTTCCTTCTCACCCAACGCGTCAGCGATAACGCCGAAGGATGCCAGGTTTTGCTCATAAGAGGAATTGCGGCTCTTTAGAACAATGGTAGGAGCAATCTCACTTAGTTCTTTGTAAATGCTCTTATGACGGTTCAGATCAGCAATAATCAAATCGGGCTTCAAAGAGCTGATCGTTTCCAGGTTCGGCTGTTTGCGTGTGCCGACAGGTGTAAAGTCGATTCTTTTGCCAAGCAGCCCATCGATATCATCATCATTTTCCTGAGCTATGCCGACAGGCATCACGCCCAGTTGGGTAGCAGCATCGACAAAAGAGAATTCCAACGTCACGATTCTTTTGGGTTTGCCTGTAACTTTGGTTTCTCCCATCTCATGTTTGATCGTTCGAGTGTCGCCTGTGGTTTGAGGTGCTGCTGCGTTATTATTTTGTGATTGGCCTCCACATCCCGCCATAACGGCTGTCAGTAGTACCAGAATCGCTGCAAGCAGCACGCCTGTGCGTAGTGGCTGTTTCGGTGTTGCCATATGTTGTCCCCCGTTCCAAATATGCTTACCAGAGAAACTGATAATCATTATCAATTAACTAACTGTTGACCATTCTAGCAACCGGGAAAGGGGACGTAAATAATGTGATCATTTAAACCGTTTTAGCCTATTATGAGAATTAAGTTCATTAAAATCACAAGCGAGATGAGAGGATGGAAGAGACCAGACGTATGAATTGGTGGTTTATGCATTTTCCTGCCGTCTGCGGTAGATACGCTCCGGTCTGCCGACAGTTCCGTATACCTGATCGTGGTGAGCATCGCCACTTTCCACTAAATATTCCAGATACCTTCTGGCGGTAGATCGGCTCATACCTAGCTCAATTCCCACTGTACCCGTAGTTACCTCACCTCGTCGGTTCAGGAGATCAAGCACCTTTTCGCAAGTGACTTTATCAATACCTTTGGCCCATAGCTCTCCTACTCCGTTACCCGTCATCCGACCCGTGCCCGCGCTTTGAAGCAGACGGTCAATTTCCGATTGCTCCACCGTAGAGTGTTCTTCTTGCCATGTTGTGACTTGGCGGCGAAAACGAGCATATTCCTCTAAGGTCGCCCGCAATCTCTCGAATACGAGCGGCTTTACGATAAAATCAAATACGCCTGCTCGAACCGCTTGTACCACAGTTTCAGCTTCTTTGGCGGCAGTCAGCATAATGACATCTGTAGCTGGATAGTGTTGCTTGATGAACGATAGTAGGGTTAGACCATTCGTATCGGGAAAATAAACATCCAGCACGGCTAAAGACGGTCGCAATACATCCAGTTGAAGCTTTGCCTCAAATTCGTTCGTTGCTATTGCACATACGGTGAACCCGTCCACCTTTTCAATAAATCGTCGGTTAATCTCCGCAATTCGCGGATCATCTTCAATAATAAGAACCTCAATGTCCGATAAAACCCGCTCATTCATGGCCGTGACCTCCTTTTACATCATGATTCGTGTCTGTTCTAATTAAAGGAATGTATACTTCAAAAATGCTACCTCCACCAGGCCGTTCATGTACTTTTATGGAGCCACTCATTCGTTCGGTGTACTCCTGCACGAGAGCAAGACCATATCCGTGTCCTGCCTCTGCTTTAGTTGATGCTCCCTTAACGAACAGTTTTTCCTGGATATCCTCCGAAATACCCGATCCATTATCCATAACTTCGACGACGATGGCTTCAGTCATTTCTTCAAGCCGGAACCAGACCTGTCCGTCAGGTATAGAACCTATTGCAACTGCTTCCATAGCATTGTCCAGCAGGTTTCCGGCAATGGTAGCAAGAAGCGACCACTCCAACGCAGGAGACGGGGTTGAAAATGCTCCTTTTATATATGAATGGAGTACAATCCCTTTTTCCAACGCCTGTTTTTTCTTGCTGATCAGCAGGCTGGCGATGATTGAATCGGGTGAAAGAGAAGACGAAACGGAACTATGTACACGATACTCTTCCGATTCCTGAGTAATAAAGTCCACTGCTTCGTCATAACACTCCAACTGAATCAGGCCGGATATGAGGTATAGCCGATTGGTATATTCATGTGTTTGTGATCGTAACACGTCCGCATAATCCTTGACCTCTGTCAACTGCCGCGTCATGCGAAGCAGCTCTGTTTTGTCACGCAGGCTGGCAACGGTGCCTAGCATTCGTCCGAATCGATCCTTGATCGGTACACGGCTGACGACTACGACTCGTTGTTGGATCTCAATTTCCTCATTGAATACGTTTTGTTCCTGATCCGGCTTCATGCTAGGATTCTTTTCGATAAAATCTGTAGCAAGTACATCTGCCAGCTGATATGCCGCGCCCGCCAAGTGACGAAGCTCGCATCCATAGAGGCTAGTTTCCGGAGGAAGACCAAGCAAACGGACGGCTTGTGGATTGGCAAGTGTGACTTGTCCACTGCTATTAACCGCGATAATCCCTTCACCTATGGATTCGAGAATGGCTTGCTTTTCCTGATACAAACGTCCAATCTCCACTGGCTCCAGCCCATGCAGTTCGTGCCTTACCCGTCGTGCTATAACCAGACTTCCTAATATGCCGATCATTAGCGCGCCTACCATGAACCACAGCCATGTATATGTGTATGTACGAATATTTTGCGCCACATCTGTCATCAGGAAACCTACAGAAACGAGTCCGATAGCTCGGCCTTGTTCATCATAGACTGCGGTTTTGGCTCGCAGTGACGGTCCGAGAGAACCGGTGGATTCCGTAATAAAGGAATGTTCTTGCAGCACCTTATTATTCAGCGGGTCCATCATAGGCTGCCCGATGCGTTCCGGGTTAACATGCCATTGCCGAATGAGATGACGATCTGCAATCGTAATAAAATCAGCGCCGGTGCTGGCTTGGACAGGTTTCACTGCTTCGTTGATCCGAACACGTAATTGCGTCGTGTCGGTCTGTTCTAGAGCATCCCTGACCTGTGCATCTACCGCAAGCGTATTGGCCACAGTCAGTGCCCTTTTCCCAATCTCTTCGTACAAGGCGGAGGTAATCATATAACGCAAGGATAATCCCAACAGCCCGGTAACGACTAGCACTAAAAGGGATATGAATACCATTAATTTTGTCTGAAAACGCACATGCCTTCACCGCCATTAAACAAAATATAGGAGCAGTTGATCAGCGGATAAACACCCCAATATGAATCATTTTACTGTATTCCAGAAACGGCCGCACTTTTAATCTATCGAAAGAATGGTCTATAATAGAAATAGTTACATAATACGAGGAGGAAAATATTATGATTATTATTCATGCAGATATGAAAGTTTTACCAGAAAAGAGAGAGGCCTTTTTGCAACAAACCCAAGGGTTGATCAGCGCATCACAAGCTGAAGAAGGCAATGTACGCTATACGTTAATGCAGGATTTGAATGATCCCAACGCATTTACGATGGTTGAAGAGTGGAAGGATGCTGCTGCTGTAGATTTCCATAACAAGTCTGCCCATTTCCAGGCATTTGTTGCTGCAGCTAAAGAATTGTTGGCTGCTCCGCTTGAAGTGAATGCTTTTCAGGATGCGACTAAACTGTAATTATCCCGTTGGATAATTTATAACTAGGAATAGGAGGAGATAGACATGGGGAATATTGCGGATACAGCTTTACTAAATAACGGAGTTCAGATGCCTTGGCTTGGTTTTGGTACATACAAGGCGGAAGGCAATGAGGTTTACGAAGCAGTCAAAACAGCTATTAAGGTCGGTTACCGTCACATTGATACCGCGGCGATCTACGGCAATGAGGAACTGGTTGGACAAGCCATTCGTGACAGTGGAGCGGACAGAGACAATCTGTTTGTGACCACTAAGCTATGGAATCAAGATCAGGGCTACGATTCAACACTGCGTGCTTTCGAGGAAAGCCGCAAGCGGTTGGGCCTGGATATCATTGATCTGTACCTTATCCATTGGCCTGGCAAGGACAAGTACAAGGAAACTTGGAAGGCGTTCGAACGGCTGTATGAAGAAGGAAGCGTACGCGCGATTGGAGTAAGCAACTTCCAAATTCACCATCTCGAAGACCTCCTGAAAGACAGTAATATTGTACCTGTCATTAATCAGGTAGAGCTTCACCCGCGTCTGACTCAGCAGGAGCTGCATCAATACTGCCGGGAACACCAGATCCAGCTTGAATCGTGGAGTCCTCTGATGAAGGGGAAACTGACGGAGCAGCCAGATATCGTTGAGATTGCTGCCAAATACGGCAAAACGACTTCTCAGGTTATTTTGCGTTGGCATCTGGATCGGGGAATTGTGACGATTCCCAAATCGGTTACCGCGCATCGTATCCGCGAGAATGCCGATTTGTTCGATTTTGAACTGACGACTGAGGATATTGACCGAATTAATGGTCTTCATCTGGATGAGCGTGTGGGTACTCATCCCGATAAGCTGTTGTTCTAATGGAATATGTAGATGTACAAAGAACCTCCCATTCTGCGTTTATCGTGGTTTGGGAGGTTCCTTGTTTATCCCTACTGATGATTTATTTTGCGATGCAGTAGGAAGGAGTAGAGTACAGGAATGACGACGGATATAAACAGCCCGGTGAGAAAAATGACGGTGCCAGCCACTCCATCGACCCATGCCGCTACCAAGCCTGAAGCACCACCGAGCATCATCATAGGTCCGCCCAAACGGTGCGTTTTACGCCATACTTCCGGATTGGACAAAGTCCACGGCGTGCGGATACCGAAGGTATAGTTTGGCTGTACCTGAGTCATATAATTACCCAGCACCAGCAGCATCAGACCCAGCACTCCATAAAGGATCGTAAGCATCTGTAGCCGATAATTCAGGTTATACAGCAGCATTCCCCAACCGGCTATAGCGAGAATGAGCGAAGTGCCTACACGCGTAACCTCATAGGCTTTAGTAAATTTCTTGAAATTTGCTCTGTTGGGGTCCATGTAGCGGGATAGCCGAAGGAGCAAAGGCACCAGCCCCAACAGCACCAGCATGAGAATAGAACTGTTTTTACTCATATACCCGTCTGCGGTATTGTCCATGCTAAAATGAGAGGCCAGCACATCGGGAAGCCGGTTATACATTAGTAAAGCGCCTATAGCAGGTGATAAGGCAAGCAAAGTCGTCAAAACATCCGTCAAGCTCCAACGTGTTCGGAACTTCATTCAGACCCCTCCGTATCCTTAATATCATTCGAAGTTGGTTTTACAGGGGCATCCGATTGGGCGATACTGAACATCCAGCCGATGACATCCGCCACAACTGTTGTATGCAAGGTGTAAATAATGCTTTGCCCCTGTCGCTCATCCAGCACAAGCCCCGCCTGCTTCAGCAAATTCAGATGGTGCGATATGCTGGGCTTGCTGATTTGAAAATGCTCAGCGACGTCGCCCGCGCTCATGCTTTTCTCTTTCAAAAGCTGCAATATTTTGCGCCGGGTCGGATCAGCCAAGGCTTTGAAGGCATCATTCAAAGTTTGCTCACTCCTTTAGATATTTAGATAATTCTCTAAATATCTAATCACATAGTAAAATAAAGCTATACTACATGTCAATGGAACAAGACATCATTTTAGAAAAAATTAACGAGGTCAATTATGTTTGTATAAAGCAGTGAAATGGGCTATAATCAAATTATACAAAAATAAGATTCTTAATTTAAAGTTAATTAGAGGAGGGAATAGATATGAAACACGTCTTTCGTAAAGGAAATGATCCGCAAGCTCCGGTTATTTTGCTGTTGCACGGTACCGGCGGGAATGAACAAGACTTGCTACCATTGGCTGATTTGGTTGCACCAGGCGCATCTGTGTTAGGTGTGAGAGGTAATGTGCTGGAAAATGGAATGCCGCGCTTCTTTCGCCGTTTGGCAGAAGGTGTGTTCGACATTGAGGATCTCGTATTTCGTACCAAAGAACTAAGCGAATTTGTTGATTCAGCTGCAGAGCAATATGATTTTGACCGTAACAACGTGGTGGCTCTGGGCTATTCCAATGGAGCCAACATAGCGGCCAGTATGCTCTTCCATGATGCAAAAGCGCTACGTGGGGCCATTCTCCATCATGCTATGGTGCCATTGCGAGGGCTGGAACTGCCGGACTTGAACGGTGTCCCTGTATTTCTGTCTTCCGGTGAAAATGACCCGATTGTTCCAGCGGCGGAATCTCAGGAGCTGCAAGCCCTGCTGGAAGGGGCCGGAGCACAGGTAGAAGCCTACTTGGAACGCAATGGTCATCAATTGACTCGCACTGAAGCCGAAGCCGCAGGCCGATGGTTTGGAAAGCATTTTAATGTATAAAATAACTCGATAACGATCAAGCTACGGTTTAGCGCTCTAGTGAGCGATTCTATGATTAGGAGGCGTCAAACCGATGGCAAAACCGGATAATCGAGCAGATAATGTGGAGCATTTACAACAAAATATTCAGAATACATTGCAGAATCTTCATGAGGCTGAAGGATATCTAAACGAATTTTCCTCTGAAATCAGCAATGAGGAGCGTCAGCAGATCGAAGAAAAAAATAATCGTCGTAAACAAAGTATTAGATCATTTCGAGAAGAAGTGAAAGACGAAGCAGCACATTCGCAAGAGTAGTTAACATAGCGCGACCCAACTCCGAGTTTCAATTGGAGTTGGGTCGTTTTTTTATGCAGAAATCATCATATTCCCATCCAATTCATTTTCCCCCTATAATGCAATGAGATCTATTTTACACAAAAACGAATTTTTTTTGAATAATATTGTTGTAAACTAATTTGTATTGATGTTAAATAATAAAAGAAAGCGCAATCATTTACGAATTAGGATTTCATCATGCGAAGGGGGAAGGATATGCTGCTGCGAAGAAAAAGCATGGCTTTGATGCTTATGGCGGTGGTTTTGATGGCTGGACTGCTGCAAGGTTGTTCTTTCAAGACTGATGAAAAGGATGGGCCGGGAACAGAACTTGTATTATGGACATTCAATGAACTGCATGAGAAGTTTTTTCTGCAAATGGCTGACCAATGGAACCAACAGCACCCTGATGAATTGATTAATTTGAAAGCGAATACATTTCCTTATGACAACCACCACAGCAAGCTCTCGATTGCGTTGCAATCAGGGGTGGGAGCGCCGGATATCGCGGATATTGAGGTCAACAAAATTGGTAATTTCCTCAAAGGAATACCGCAATTGGTCCCGCTCAATCCGGTGATTGACCCTGAGATCAATAACATTGTGCCTTCCAGAGTACAGATTTACGGCAAAGACGGTAAGTATTACGGCATTGACTTTCACGTTGGAGCCGAAGTGATGTATTACAATAAAGAGATTATGGATCAGGCGGGGGTAGACCCGGATTCCATCGTTACCTGGGCAGACTACGCTGCTGCTGGCAAGCAAGTGCTGGCCAAAACGGGCAAGCCGATGGCGACCTTGGAGACCAATGACCTGTGGAGCTACTGGCCGATGATCTCCCAGCAAAATTCAGATTTTTTGGATGACAAGGGCGAGTTGACGCTGGATAACGAAACCAATATTAAAACACTTGAGTTTCTCCAACAGATGATAAAAGACAAAATCGCTATTCCCGCACCGGGCGGCGGGCATCATATGGAGGAATACTACGGGTTTATGAACAAAGGCGGGGCCGCTTCAGTGTGGATGCCGATGTGGTATATGGGACGTTTTACGGATTACATGCCTGACTTGAAAGGAAAAGTCATCATTAGACCGATGCCGGCGTGGGAAAAAGGCGGCTATCGCTCAGCAGGTATGGGCGGGACCGGAACGGTAGTCACGAACCAATCAAAGCACCAGGATTTGGCGATGCGTTTTCTAGCCTTTGCCAAGCTGTCCAAGCAAGGGAATGTGGAGATTTGGAAGCAACTAGGGTTTGATCCCATCCGCAGTGAAGTGTGGACTATGCCGGAAGCCAAAGCCAAAAATAAATTTACGGATTATTTCGGAACGAATATTTTTGATACGCTGATCGAAGTAAAAGATGAAATCAATGCGGTGCATATTGGACCGAAAACGCCCGACATCGCCAGTGCTGTACGTAATAAAATACTCTATCGGACACTACAGAGTGGCGAAGATCCAGCCACGGTGCTGCATGAGCTAGCAGATGAACTGAGATAGACCCCAACAGGAAAGGGAGTGAGATTCATGGCAACGCCCGTTCATACGAACGCTAATGTACCGACAGGTCAGCCGCCAAAAACTCAGCGTCCGACCAGAAGCCAATGGAGCCGCTTTATTCATTCCAGTCGTACGGCACCGTATGTATTTGTCCTTCCATTTTTACTGTCCTTTGCGCTGTTTTTTGCGTATCCGGTCATCTCGACGGTCATTATGAGCTTTCAGGAAGTCTTGCCTGGGATAACAACTTATGTTGGCCTGGAAAATTATAAGGATTTAATGAATCCTACATTTGGAAAAGCAATATTGAACAGCGTCCTGTACACGCTGCTTACACTGGTCGTGTTGATTCCTCTGCCACTGGTACTGGCGGTATTGCTAAATTCGCCTAAAATGCCGGGTAGAGGGCTGTTTCGCTCCGTAATGTTTATACCCGCACTAACTTCAGTAGTGGTAGCAGGAACAATCTTCCGACTCATGTTCGGGGAATTGGATGGTTCGCTGATGAACTCCCTGTTGGGGATATTCGGTCTTGAGCCTTACAAATGGCTAATGAATGCGAACACCGGCTTTTTAGCGTTGATCGTGTTGGCCTTATGGAGATGGCTGGGGGTAAACATGCTGTACTACATGTCGGGGTTACAGAACATTCCTCCCGAGTTGTATGAAGCTGCTCAGATCGATGGGGCCAGCCGCTTTGATTCATTTTGGCGGATTACGATTCCTATGCTAAAACCCGTGACAATCTACGTATTTACGATCAGTATTTATGCCGGATTGTCCATGTTCACCGAGAGCTATATGCTGTGGAACGGAAACAACTCTCCGAATGATATTGGATTGACGATCGTTGGCTATCTCTATCGCCAAGGTCTGGAACAGAACAGCATGGGCTTTGGAGCAGCGGTGGGTATTGTATTGCTCGTATTCACATTAGTACTGAACCTGATCCAGCTCAAATTTTTTGGCATGTTTCGGAAGGAGGATTAAGCGATGGCTCAGAAACAAAAAGGCCCGTTATCTGCATTTCTTGTTGTCCTGTTCATTCTGTTTGCCGGGTTCGCCCTGTTTCCGCTATTTGCCGTGACGCTTGCCTCATTCAAGCCATCAACGGAGTTGCTGCGCTACGGCTTGAATCTCAAGCTGGAGTGGGCCATCATGTCCTTGAAAAACTATGCGTTCATCTTTCAGGGGACGACGGATTATTTTCAATGGTACTGGAATAGTCTTGTCATTACCGTCTTGTTTACGGTGTTATGTCTGATATTGTCGGCGATGGTCGGGTATGGCCTGGAGATGTATCGTTTTAGACTGAAAAATGTGATTTTTACACTGGTGCTGGTCGTGATGATGATCCCGGTAGAAATTATTATGCTGCCACTTTACAAACTCATGATCGGTATGAAGCTGATCAATACGGTATGGGGTGTGATTTTGCCATTTGTCGTCGCACCGATTCCGATCTTTTTCTTCCGTCAATATTTAAGTGGAGTACCCAAGGACTTTATGGATGCTGCACGGGTTGACGGCTGTTCAGAGTATGGTATTTTTGTGCGGATTATGATGCCTCTGATGGCACCTGCCTTTGCGGCAATGGCTATTTTACAAGCTATGAACAGTTGGAATAACTTCCTGTGGCCGATGATCGTATTGCGTACTAACGACATGCTGACACTGCCAATCGGTCTGTCCAGCCTGCTGACGCCATATGGCAACAATTATGATGTGCTGATTGCCGGTTCAGTCCTGGCTATTTTGCCGATTCTCGTCGTGTTTCTGTTCTTCCAGCGTTACTTTATTGAAGGGATGACTGCAGGCGGGGTGAAAGGATAATCATTGCGGTGCTGAATGAGTCGACTGAAGACAAGAAATGTATAGAGTCAGGAAAGGCGGGTCGGGCATTGTCTCGGCCTGTTTTTTTATGAACTCAATGATTTTCATTCTCATTTTCATGACTATCAACTGCACAAGCTATAGGTAAACGTGGTATGATGTTTGAAAGATTTCAAATATAGCACTTTGCATAATTCGATTCCTAACGCTCAAAAGTTTAATATATAGACGAACTAAACCGATTCGATCTATATATCACTGATTTGAAATCGCTCTTGGGATTTATGCAAAATGCTCAATACAGAAATATTCAGGCGGAGCGTGGAGAACCTATGGAACCAACAGAAACCCAGAAAACTGAGCCGGCCACAGCGTCAACCGTTGGCATGGAGGATATTGTACGGGCGCATCATATGCTGCGTGAGGTGATTGTTCGTACACCTTTACAGAGGGATGCCGTCCTATCGGCCAAATATAACTGTAATGTGTATCTGAAACGAGAGGATCTCCAAGTTGTGCGGTCCTTTAAAATCCGTGGAGCTTACAACATGATCCGCAGCTTGACTCCTGAGCAGATGGAAAAAGGGATCGTGTGTGCGAGTGCGGGTAATCATGCACAAGGTGTGGCTTTTTCATGTAACGCGCTCGGCATCCACGGTAAAATATTTATGCCGAGCACAACGCCTAATCAGAAGGTGAAGCAGGTACGTCGCTTTGGCGGAGACAGTGTAGAGGTTATTTTGACCGGAGATACATTTGACGATGCTTATGACGAGGCTATGAAGGTGTGTAGCGAGCAGGGAATGACCTTCATCCATCCGTTCGATCAGCCGAAAATTATCGCGGGTAATGGTACGATTGCGATGGAAGTGATGGAGAGTCTGGATACACCTGCGGACTATATGTTCGTGACGATTGGCGGCGGCGGTTTGGCGGCAGGCGTAAGCACATATGTTAAAACTGTGAGTCCGACCACCAAAGTAATCGGCGTAGAGCCCCTGGGCGCAGCATCAATGACGGAAGCGATGCGTTTGAACAAGGTCGTTACACTGGAGCAAATAGACAAGTTTGTTGACGGTGCTGCGGTGAAGCGAGTGGGTCAGTTAACGTATGACATTTGTAAACATACCTTGGATGATATTGTGAAGGTACCGGAGGGCAAGGCATGTACAGCGATTCTGGCGCTGTATAATGAAAATGCGATTGTTGTGGAGCCTGCGGGCTCGCTGCCTGTAGCAGCACTTGATCTGTATCGTGAGCAGATTCAAGGCAAAACAGTAGTCTGTATCGTCAGTGGTGGCAATAACGATATTGATCGTATGCAGGAGATTAAGGAACGCTCCCTGATATACGAAGGGCTAAAACATTATTTCATGGTTAATTTCCCGCAAAGAGCAGGGGCACTGCGTGAGTTTCTTCAGGATGTGCTTGGACCAGACGATGACATCACAAGGTTTGAGTATACGAAAAAGAATGATAAGGAAAATGGCCCGGCGCTGGTCGGCATTGAGTTGTTCCACAAGGAGGACTATCTTCCTTTAATTGAACGGATGAATCGCAAAGGGATTCAATATACGGAATTAAACAAAAATGAGAATCTGTTTAATATGCTAATCTAAAAAGGAGCCTACGGGCTCTTTTTTTTGTATGTGCAATGTTATGCGTAGTTTATGAATTTCTTTTTATTTGAAATAAAGCGTTTACAAAACTGAAGTTAATAGGTTAATATATGTGTAACTTCATAAGTGAAAACACTAACGTAATAGACGTATCACCAGATTTCTCATTATAAGATACTTATTCGGAGGTGCGAAAGAATGTTGAAAGCATGGAAAAAATCAGTACAGGGTAAATTCGCCCGAACAGCGTTTGCTGCCGTAACTTCGGCTGCTTTGTTGCTGTCCGTGGTGCCGTCTACATCAGCCGAGCATTGGGCGTTAACAGGCGATGTGGCAGTACATGATCCATCCATCACTAAGGAAGGCAATGCATGGTATATTTTCTCCACAGGACAGGGAATACAGGTCCAAAGATCAGATGACGGCCGTAATTTTTACAGATTGCCGCAAATATTCTTGTCGCCGCCATCATGGTGGAAATCGTATGTACCTAAACAAACCCCAAATGATGTGTGGGCACCGGATGCTCAAAAGTACAATGGACGTGTGTGGGTGTACTATTCCATTTCTACTTTTGGGTCGCGTACTTCGGCCATTGGCTTGACTTCAGCAACAAGCATTGGTGCAGGAAGCTGGAGAGATGATGGACTAGTGCTGCGCACGACGGATTCTGACGATTATAATGCGATTGACCCGAATCTGATCATTGACGCTTCCGGTAACCCGTGGCTTTCCTTCGGTTCATGGAATACGGGCTTGAAAGTGACTCGACTGGATAAAAATACGATGAAGCCTACGGGTCAGATTTATTCTATTGCTAGACGTACAGCTGGTGGTTTGGAAGCACCGCATGTTACATACCGCAACGGCTATTATTATCTGTTTGCTTCCATTGATAACTGCTGCAAAGGCGTGAACAGTAATTACAAAATCGTTTATGGCCGCTCCACCAGTATTACCGGGCCGTATGTGGACAAGAGCGGAAAAAGCATGATGGACGGCGGGGGAACGATATTGGATGCGGGGAATGATCGCTGGAAGGGACCGGGCGGACAATCTGTCTATAACAACAGTGTGATTGCGCGTCATGCCTATGATGCCACCGATGGCGGAAATCCAAAGCTGCTGATTAGTGATTTGAAATGGGATTCAGCAGGCTGGCCTACGTATTAAATAGCGGATTACTTGAAATCATTCACAGCGATCTCACATAGGTATATCTAAAAACTGTTCCTCCTAATGGGGGAACAGTTTTTGGCTTGCAATGTCATAGAAACATGCTATTATGTATCAAGTTGATAATCATTATCATTGACGTTATCGTAATGAGAGCCATGGTGGCTTTCAGGTATGGAGGGAGTGACCTCACCGAATGCAGTCTAAAGACAGCATGGACAAACATACAGCTTCGACAGAGAGGACCGCACCTGAAGTAGCCTCTGTAGTCTGTCCGGTGCTCCGAGCGGGTAGGATTCGGCAGGCGTTGTTGTTCACAGCTTCTGCTGTATTATTGGCCTTGGCCATATTCGCTGCCATTTCTTTTGGAGCCAAAGACCTGACCGTAAGCACGGTATGGTCGGCAGTATTTCACTATGATCGTTCGCTGATGACACACAGGATCATTCATGAGCTGCGATTGCCGCGTGTGCTCGGTGCAGCTATCATTGGGGCTGCCCTGGCGGTTGCAGGCTCTCTGATACAAGGCATTACACGCAATCCGTTGGGGGATACAGGTGTGTTGGGCATTAACGCAGGAGCGATGTTTGTAGTTGCAGTGAGTTTTGCTTTTTTCCCCGATCTACCTTATGGGACGTTAATTATATTGTCGTTCCTGGGGGCACTGATGAGTACCTTACTGGTATTCGGGCTGGGAGCATCCGCGCCGGGAGGACTGACACCCATGAGACTAACGGTGTCTGGAGCTGTGACAGCAGCCTTGTTAGGTTCCATGACTTCGGGAATTGCGATTTATTTTGATCTAAGTCAGGATCTAGCCTTCTGGTATGCGGGTGGTGTTGCCGGAATCAAATGGTCGCAGCTTAAGATTCTTGCGCCGATTTTGCTTATTGTGATCGCTTGGTCTATGGGGCTCGCACGCTCCATTTCATTGATTTCAATGGGCGATGAGGTAGCATTGAACCTGGGACTAAATCTCAGGCGTATCCGGCTGTTGGGGTTGCTGACTGTGGTGGTCCTGGCTGGGCTATCCGTATCGGCTGCCGGGGCCATCGGCTTTGTAGGCTTGGTCGTTCCACATATTGCTCGCAAGCTGATCGGTGTGGATTATCGCCAGATCGTACCATTGTCTGCAATATTGGGAGCCGTGCTGCTAGTGCTGGCTGATTTGGGAGCGAGAATGGCGAATCCACCGGAGGAGCTAGCTATTGGAATTATGGTGTCTTTTATCGGAGTACCTTTTTTCCTCTTTCTCGCTCGTAAGGAAAGGAGGGAATTATAGTGAGTCGCTCTCTAGGGACAGGGGATACAAGAACGATCAAGGCTTGGCTCGTTTGCTTAGTATTGGTGGGAATCAGCTTTGCTGTTCTTGTGCTGGGTTTGAATACCGGAACGATTCGTATTCCACCGCTACGCGTGCTGGATACACTGTTTGGCGGCGGGAGCGGACGTGATCATATGGTCCTGTTTGAATACCGTCTGCCGCGGATTGTTGTAACAGTGCTGGCTGGAGCGGGACTAGGTGCAGCCGGGGCAGTCATGCAGGGCTTATCGCGAAACGCACTCGCAGATCCGGGAGTGCTGGGCCTTCATGCGGGGGCTGCGTTGGGCCTGGTGATGTATGTTAGCTTTTTTCGCGATCTGGAAGGATCAGTAGCCTTGTTCATTCCCTTGTTTACCTTTGCAGGAGGTGTCGTTGCGGCGGTACTGATTGTTATGTTGTCCTATAGTGGCAGCAGAGGAATCGTGCCTGTGCGATTGATTCTGTCCGGTATCGGTGTAGCCTCAGGGCTCAGCGCCATAACGCTGTATTGGTCGTTACGGCTGGATGAGGATACGTACGCATTTACCGCACGTTGGTTGGCTGGCAGCGTATGGGGACGGGACTGGATACATGCAGTGGCTTTACTACCGTGGATTGTCATTGTATTGCCCTATGTTCTATCTCAGACACGTAGCCTGAATAATCTGTCGCTGGGTGATGAGACCGCAGCTGGAATTGGTACAAGTGTGAAGCGCCAGCGCTTAATACTGCTGGGCGCAGCAGTGGCTCTATCGAGCGCCAGCGTATCCATGGCTGGAGGCATCGGTTTTATTGGGCTGATTGCGCCTCATCTGGCTCGCCGTCTGGTTGGACCGATGTATCAGCATTTGCTGCCAGTAGCCGCTTTGGTCGGGGTCGTTATTCTGGTCACAGCAGATACGATTGGTCGTTCGGTATTTCAGCCGAATGCGATTCCAGCAGGTGTAGTGGTTGCTGTGGTAGGAGCTCCGTATTTTTTATTCTTGTTGTCCCGAACCAAATGACAATAGGATTAGGTTACATATGAAATCTAAAGCTGCACATGATGCAGCGTGCGGAACAACAACGAAGTAGAAGTTTTGACGATTTTAACATTATAAAATAGAGCTTCTATAGTATAGGAGAGAATATTCATGAGAAAAAATAGATTTGAGGGTTCAGGGCTTAAACGTTCATGGGTAGCCCTGTCTCTTGTGGCATGCATGATCATGCTGTCCGCTTGTGGACAAGCAGCAGACAAACAGGCTAGCGATACGAAAGCGGACGATAGTGCCCAAACCACCATTAGTGCGGATTCACGTATTGCTTCGATGTCTATACATTTGACGAACAACCTGCTGGCACTAGGCATTACTCCGGCGGGCTCGGTGATTGGTGGAGATGTGAAGGATTTTCTGCCCCATGTAAAAGATCGTCTTCAAAATACTCGTAAGCTGGGAGTTGTCACAGACCCTGATATGGAAGCGGTACTGGAGCTTCAACCTGATCATATCTTCCTCGACAAAAAATATTCGGGAACTGATGTGGCCAAGTTTGAAAAAATTGCACCAACCGAGGTTTTTGATTTGGATGAAGGTACATGGAAAGATCAATTGAAAAAAATAGCTGCTATGGTTAAACATGAAGCACAGGCAGACACTTTTCTGAAAGATTATGATACACAGAGGGAACGGGTCAAAAAGCTCATTCATTCCAAAATCGGAGACGGGACTGTCATGGCTGTACGTGTCACAGCGAAAGAAGTTCGTGTCATGGGGATGAAGCGTCCAGTAGGACCGTTATTGTATCAGGACTTAGGCTTGAAGCCAGCCAAAGGTGTGGAAAAGATCAACAAGGCCTACCAGGTTGTATCCCAAGAGGTTTTGCCGGATTATAATGCCGATGCCATCCTGGTTATTATTAGTAAAGGTACAGATGCGCAAAAGGTATACAAGCAGCTGGAGGGGAATACAGTATGGCAAGGACTTAAGGCTGTGAAGCAAGGTCATGTCTACATGCTGGACGGACAGCCTTGGCTAGACTATTCCGCGATGGGGCACAAAATTGCATTGGATAATGCAGAACAACTATTTTCCAAATAAATGCTAAAGTACAGCAAGCCGTATTTCCCATGCATCTTCTTGCAGGTGGGGGTACGGTTTTTCTGACGATCCCAAGCTTCAAGTGAGATGGCTGATTGCAAATAAAAAGGAGCTGCTACGATTCCGTTATGAGGCAGCTCCAGCACTGTGAGAATTGCAAGGTTATGAATGTTTTTTACGCAAAAAAATCGGTTTGAGTCCAATAAAGCCAATAGCCGCCAGCACTAAATTCATCCATGGTGAGATTTTGAATACCGGCAGCACACTGCGCAGCGCAAGTCCGGCGACAAGAATGACAACAACCAGTACTACATACATCAAGATGGATTTGAAATTCATTTGGGGTTTCACGGGAGCATGGTCTGGTTGTTGTGTCTCCTCGCCTTCTTCCGGACGATCCATGAAATTCATCAGTGCTTCAACCAGCAGAATGGCACCTGCGGCGATGATGATGAGGGTGGAAAGGCTAATTTTTTCAAAAGGTTTGATATCCCCGCCTGTAAATGTGATAAACCAACCGATAATCGCCTGTGTCAAGAAAAACATGGACAAGGCAACCCATGCAATAAGCGTATAATTTTTTGCTTTATTCATTGCTTCCTCCTGCTTTATGATCGTATTCCAAGCTGATGGAATCGCCATTTTGTAACAAAGACAGTATACGTGAGGAAACGCCGGATGGCAAAAGGCTTATCCATTATGTATATTACCGCCGCATTCTCCTCAAACTGGATACAGGGTGAGCGCATGGAGCAACCTGAATATAAAACGTTGAGAGGATGTGGCATCATGGAACTGGAGAACCAGGCAGATTATTCGGTCCAAAAACGACTGACAGGTGCTCCGAACGGGAACAGTGGGGGAGCCTTGCTTGCAAACGTGAGTCACCGGAGCGTTCAAGGGACATCTCCAACGTACCGTATATTGGACGATACTGAATTGGCTGAGGATACAGAATTTGCAGGTGAACTGGGTGAACAGAGCTACCGCAGCCTGTGGCATGAGGATCAAAATAACGGCGCCTCTTGTAAACTGGAGTGGGAGGGACGAGTCGAAACCCACCAAATGTTCAGGCACAGCTACGAATAGCAAGTCGTCTACTTTAATGTAGAGATTGCACTCTAATAAGCGAGTAGTATGGCGTTCTCCGACAAGCATTGGGGAGCGCCATTTGTTTACTTCCATATCGGTATGAACTGACAGGTTGACAAGGAAGCAGGGCGATGATAGACTGACTTTACTATAAAACTTATTAAACTTATCGGAATTAAAGTGAATGAATATTCTGGATGGATATTCCACGTTACTATATGAGCTTGAATGATGAAATGCTGTAATGAAGCTTGAAACAGGGGGAATCAGGATGGAACGGCAAATTGGAATTCGTTTTGAAAATGAGGAACTGGCCGCTACAATTCATTATCCAAACCGTACAAATGAGGGAGAGCGTCAAAGACGAGTTCCGCTCGTTGTCATTTGTCACGGTTTTGTGGGCAATCGTATCGGAGTCGATCGATTGTTCGTCAAGACTGCGCGTGAATTGGCCGAAGGTGGATATTTTGTACTGCGCTTTGACTTTGCCGGTTGTGGGGAAAGTACGGGTGAATACGGCAAGCAGGGGCTCGAATCCATGATCAATCAGACACGCACTGTGTTGGATTACGCCGTGAATTGCGCGGACATTGACCCGACTAAGGTGACGTTGATCGGTCACAGTTTGGGGGGCGCAGTTGCCCTTCTCACAGCTGTTCGGGACAAGAGAGTACAGAACCTGGTCCTTTGGTCAGCTGTCGGCTATCCGTTCAACGACATTGTCAAAATTACGGAGCGAAGCGTATACGACGAATCTGTTAAAACCGGTCATGCAGACTACCTGGGCTATAAGTTCACACCAGCTTATTTTGAGTCATTAGCTCAATTCCAACCGTTCCAGGAGGCCGTTAAATTTAACGGTGATGTGCTCGTTATTCATGGCACCTCGGATGATATCATTCCTGTGGATTATGCGTTTCTGTTTCAAAAGGTGTTCTGGATGCGTCCAGAAGGACGCTGTGATAAGGAAATTATTTTTCAGGGAGATCACACTTTCTCATCAGGTAAAGAGCGGCAACAGCTGATTGACCGCACACTGGAATGGCTGGATGAACAAGAAAATATTCAACGGGATTGGCAGCACTGGATGATCTGATTTCAGGGTGTAACGGTTTGTATTGGAAATTGTGCCTCCGCCGGAGTAAAATGAAAGAGTAACACTATACTGGCGTGTGGAGGTTGGCAGCGATGACATTACCCTCAATTTTTGTTGCGCATGGTTCACCGACACTGGCTGTAGAAAATAACGCATATACCAGTTTTCTTGCAAAGCTGGGCGCGAGCCTGCCCCGACCCAAAGGAATTGTCATTTTTTCCGCGCATTGGGATAGCCCCGATCAATGTATCGGCGCGGATGATCAGCATGCAGCGTTGCACGATTTCTACGGCTTTCCTGAAGAAATGTACACTCTTGATTACCCTGCACCAGGCGATCCAAAGCTGTATGAGGAGATAGGGCATCTGTTCAGTCAGCATAACCTGTTCCACCAGCCGGTTCGGAACCGGGGACTGGATCATGGAGCATGGGTGGTTTTGCGGCATATATATCCTGATGCGGACATACCGGTCGTACCCTTATCCATTGATTCACGGCGCGATCCTCAGGAGCAATACGAGATTGGACGGATGCTGGCGCCACTGCGTGATCAAGGGATTTTGATCCTCGGTAGTGGAGGCTTGGTCCACAACTTGCGGACACTCAAGCAGACGAGTGAGCCAGCCGATTGGGCCGTTCAATATGATGACTGGATCGCACAGCAGCTTCAAGACTGGAATTTGCGTCATCTGTTCCAATATGACAAGAAGGCTCCGTATGCCAAACAGGCGGTTCCTTCGTATGGAATAGAGCATTTTTCACCTTTGTTTTACGTTATGGGAGCTGCCGATCATGATCGCTCCGCGCGTAAGCTTTTTCAGTCGTATGTCCTTGGCTCATTGAGTCTCAATTGTTGGGCTTTTGGTCAAGAATGTGATCTGTAAATGTAAGAATAAGAACTTCCGAAACCACATGATGTGTGGGGTTGGAAGTTCTTTTGGTCTGTTCCTCTTTGATTAATTAGCCGGCACGTTCTTTTTTAGCCAGGCGGATACTTGCGTAGTTCGCTTATCTTCATTTTGATCTAGTAGTGTCATAAATGCCTTCAGCTTTTGAATGTAGGGACTCTTCGAATCCCTGTTGCGCTGAACGACGAGCTGATATCCTTTTTTGGCATTGGGGCGAATCTTGTTGGTGTCATCATCGAATAATGGTGTATTGTTCGTACCATAAAAAGTATAGAAGAAATAGAGATCATGTAATGATTTGACTGCTTGTGTACGATTGGAATGTGGATATTGGGTTATAAACGACTCTTGCGCCAGCACTCTTCCGGCTAACTGTTGATAACCGATGTGTAAAGCTGCATCCTTGGTAGCCGGCTGTCCAGATTCCGTTGCCATGATGTCAATATAGCTGCGGATATCTGCGGTAATGTCATTTCCGAATACTTTATATTTCTCATAATTGATGACTGGGTAAAACATGCCTTCTGCGGTTTCAAGTTTGTAGCCGGCATCTCTTGATTGAGTGAGTAGCTTTTTCAGCTTTGTATCACTTGTCCGACTGATTACATTAGTGAACGAATCACCAGGTTTATAGACTTGATTAATCTTAGTTTGAATAGAGGTCGGATATAAGGCCTGTGCATATGAATCCAATTGCTGTTTTTGTGCATTTTCCAAGTGTAGCACTAGGATGGTAGCTTGAGAGGCCGGAATGGATTGGATATGCTTTTGTAAATAAGTGAATGCCTGAGGTAACTTGCCTGGTTGGCGTAGTAGCTGCTCGAAGGTTTTCGAAATATGTTGTACACCTTCTGCTTGAGATATTGTAGTAGATGTCGCTGCTTTGGCTGATGTCGTAGATCCCAATCCGATCGTCTGTACTGTGAAAGTTACTGCTGCGAGCATGAGGTAGGCTTTGGTGATTTTTTTCATGATATAACCCTCCATTGCGTTCTTTGATGTAACTGTAGTGTACAGGGTAAATGTATCGTGAACATTCCATGTTGTATCCAACTTGTAAACGTTTGTGGGGGAAGATGAATCCGAAAAAGGAGTCTCCAAGTCAGAGTGGACTTGAGGACTCCTTTGTTCATTTAAATAGAGGAGGGGCAGCATGGTCACACATACAAGCAGCATAGCTGCACAAAAACACCGAAGAGAAGGAGCATAGCTGGCAAAAAACACCAAAGAGAAGCAGCATAGCTGCACAAAAAAACAACCATTAGCCAGAGGATAACGGTTGTTTTTTGGATAGTTAAGCTATTTTTCGATTGGGGTCCGTTTGATAAGTATCTTTATTTTTACCAAACAGTCCACGCAGGAAGGGCAGTACCCAACGGTCAAAGCCGATTCTTCCGGCATTTGCACCAGCAACGATAAGGAAGATTTCAACCAGCAGGTAGATTGCATTGGTGCTTACTGTACCCGAGAACAGGAACGAGAAGTTCATAACCATAGCCATCAAAGTAGCCAGTGTAGTCAATGTACCAAGCAGTAGGCCAACCCCGACCAAGAACTCACCCAATGGGATCAGGACGTTGAATAAACCGACATTCGGCAGGGCAAAGGCTTCAAGGAACGATCCCCACCAGCCTTGTACAGCGGGATGATCTCCACCTGTTTTAGCAATGGCCCCCGAGATAAATCCACCTGCATCGAATCCGCCAGTCAGCTTCTCAAGTCCGTGGGTCATCCATTCATAACCTAGATAAACCCGTACTACAGTCAGCAGCCACATTGCTACTTTGTTCTCACGTAACCAGTTGTTAAACATTTAAACCACTCCTCTTTCTTAATCTATAATGATGGGTTGTATTTCATTTTGTTTGGGATGATCATCTTTGCTACACCTTTATTGTATTAGGTTCAGTTACAGTTATTTGTGATAAAAATCACAAAGTCTAAATATTTTTTAAATTTTAATGTCTTCAGATAAGTATTCTATAGAGAGGTAATGCCTCAATCAAGACAAAAACAGGAAATAAAGCTTATAATGAGAAAAATAACTATGTGGAGGGATGAACTTGTCCGGGCCCATGTCTCAACGAAATCATTGGCTGCGTGTGATGGCCTCAGCTCTGTTATGCATGACAATGATGTCTTGTTCTGCTTTGTCCAATACGGGTGAATCTGAATCCGTTCCTAAACCGACCCAGCAAGTAACAGAGAAAAAGGTGCTTGAACCGCCTAAGGAGCCATCTGTTCCGGCATTTACAGCTCCGCTTACCGGGCTTCCGGTGGAGCAGTCTGTTATAGAGCGGCCGCTAGCTGTCATGATTAACAATGCTCCGGCTGCGCGTCCACAGGCGGGGCTTAGCCAGGCAGACATGGTATATGAGGTTCTTGCAGAAGGCGGAATTACCCGTTTGGTAGCTTTTTTCCAAAGTCATGGTGGTGATGTGAAGATCGGTCCGGTCCGCAGCATCCGACCGTATTTGATTGAACTGGGCGAAACCTATGGTGCGTTGCCGATACATGCAGGGGGAAGTACAGATGCCTATGCGATTTTACAGCAGCAGCGGAAGGAGCATCTGGACGAGATTTCAAATGGAGGGGCTTACTTCTGGCGAAGCAAAGACCGTCGTCCTCCACATAATTTATACACAGATGTGAGCAGACTGCGTAAAGGAAGCGATAGCAAAGGGTATGCCAAGCAGACGGAGGTTCCAGTATATCGTTATCTTAAAACTGGCGAAACTCCAGTTATGGTGGACGAGAGTGCCGCCTCTTTGCACATCCGATTTTTGTTAAAAAGCTATCGCGTATCTTATACCTATGATCCAGCTGATCAACGATATAAGCGTTTTGTGAACGAAAAGTCACATCTAGATCAAAATAATAATCAACAGCTCTCAGCGGCCAATGTGATTGTGATGAGCACGAGGCATCGAACATTGGATGATGTAGGTAGACTAAGTGTTGAGCTGGACGGTAGCGGAGAAGCCATGGTGTTTCAACAAGGAAAGCTAATACGTGCTGAATGGCAGCATATATCTGGCGATGCGATTCGGTTTATGAAAAATGGGGTTGAAATCCCGTTAACGCCAGGTACATCCTATATACATGTGGTACCTGCAGATACTTCACTAGCGGAACATGTAACAATAGAAGCAAATTAGAAAACGTAATACTCCTTTTTAGGGAAAAATTGTCGGATAATGACCTTCCATGTCGGGCATTGTATACGTATATCTAGAAATTTGCTTTTACAAACATTACAAAAACATTGATGAGTGTGATAAGATAGCAAAGGTTGTCTATTGCAGTCGAAACAGGTTGCGGATATTTTCGTAAAGGGGTAATCGTTATGAGATTGAAGAAAAAGGATATATTCTTCGAGACGTTGGAAAATATGGCAGATACGATCGTGCAAGCAGCCGATTATTTTGCCCAACATACTTCAAATCTTCAAGATGTGACTTTGTTTACCAATGAGATGAAGAAGTATGAAAATAAGTGTGATGATTACACACACACGATTATTACTGAGTTGAACAAGACCTTCATTACGCCGCTCGAACGCGACGACATCATGGAACTGACAACGACCATGGATGATGTGCTGGACGGTCTTGAAGCGACAGCCTCTCGTTTTTATATGTACAACATTACAGAGCCGGACGAGTATATTGTGCAGTTCGCTGATATTTTGCGTCAATCAGCTTACGAAATTCAAAAGGCTGTACATTTGCTTTCACAGAAAAAATTGCTGGCTATTCGTGAATACACCATTCGCCTGAATGATTTGGAAAATCAGGGGGATGAATTACTGCGTATTTGCATCAAAAACCTGTTTGCAACTGTAACTGATCCTATTGAGCTGATTAAACGCAAAGAATTGTACGAACGCCTTGAAACGACAACGGATTCATGCGAGGATGTTGCAAATATGCTGGAATCCATCATTATGCGTAACTCGTAAGGGAGTCCTTTTACATGGATACAAGTTTACTGGTACTAGGTATTGTTATTTTTCTTGCTCTGGCATTTGATTTTATTAATGGATTTCATGATACGGCGAACGCAATTGCTACTTCGGTCTCGACCCGTGCATTGACGCCGCGACGTGCGATTATTATGGCTGCGGTTATGAACTTTCTCGGAGCGATCTTGTTTACCGGGGTTGCCAAGACCATTGGTGGAAGTGTCGCTGATCCAACCAAGCTTACGAACGGAATTGATATCGTCATTGCGACGTTGATCGCCGCTATTATCTGGAATCTCTTGACTTGGTGGTTCGGTATTCCTTCATCCTCTTCCCATGCATTGATTGGTGCGTTGGCCGGAGCGGTGTATGTAGGTGCAGGACAGGATAAATTAAATTGGAGCGGCTTTATCGGGATTGTTGAGGGTCTTATTTTCTCCCCGCTGATTGCTTTTGTTGTCGGTTACATTGTGATGATGATTTTGAAATACATCTTTGCTTATCGCAGTCCGCATACGGTGAACAAGGGTTTCCGTACCATGCAGGTGATTACGGCAGCTATTCAGTCGTTTACGCATGGTACGAATGATGCTCAGAAGGCGATGGGGATTATCACGTTCGCACTCGTCTCGGCAGGGTATCAAGACCATTTGGAAGTACCTATGTGGGTGAAAATCTCAGCTGCAACAGCCATGGCGCTTGGTACGTCTATTGGGGGCTGGAAGATCATCAAGACGATGGGAACTAAGATTTTTAAAATTGACCCAATCAATGGATTTGCAGCCGATGTTTCGGGGGCTTCCGTTATATTCACAGCTACTTTGCTCCATTTGCCAGTAAGTACCACTCATGCCATTACTTCGGCGATTCTGGGTGTAGGGTCTGCGAAGCGTTTTAGTGCGGTTCGCTGGTCATTAGCTGGTCGTATTGTAATAACCTGGGTAATAACGATTCCAATTTCTGCGCTATTGTCAGGTTTGATATTCAAAATTCTTTTCTAGTTTTCTTCATGGTTTCTAGAAAAAGAACATACAATATAGGATACACAATAAGCTTCCGTCCGCTTTTTGCGGCAGGGGCTTATTGGCATTCTCGGGCAAAAATGCATCTCTAAAGTTTACACATCCAGATAGTTCCATGAGATGTTTTTTAAAAAATACCTGACATCAAAGTAGTCAATTTTTAATAACTCCTGTAGAATAAACAGAAAACTTTGAACCGTTCAACTGACTGGAGGATCTTATGCAAAAACCAAGAAAACTAATAGCACTCATGATTTGTTTGTTTTCTGTGGTTGCCCTGGCCGGTAATTTCGGTGTAGTGGCCCACGCAGAAAATAAAACAAAGTATGATATCGGCACGGATACAACGTTCGCGCCTTTTGAGTTTGAAGATGTAAATGGTAAATTTGTCGGAATTGATATGGATTTACTGGCAGCTATTGCTAAGGACCAGAATTTTGAGTATACCGTTAAGCCACTTGGCTTTAACGCGGCAGTGCAGGCCCTTGAAACGAATCAAGTGGATGGTGTCATTGCCGGGATGAGTATTACAGATGAACGCAAGCAAAAATTTGATTTTTCTGAGCCCTATTTCGACTCAGGTGTTGTCATGGCGGTCCGTAAGGATAATGATACGATTAAACGCTATGAGGACCTGAAAGGACAGCGTGTCGCTGTCAAAACAGGAACACAAGGCTACACATTCGCGGAATCCATTAAGGCAAAATATGGCTTTACTACCGTTCCGTTCGACGATTCTTCTCAAATGTATGATGAAGTTAAAACAGGTAACTCGGTTGCCTGCTTTGATGATTATCCGGTACTGGCATACGGTGTGACTCAGAATAATGGTCTTAAGCTGGTGACTGATAAGGAAAAAGGTGGCTCTTACGGTTTCGCTGTCAACCAAGGCAAAAATGCGGAGCTGCTAGAAAAATTCAATGCAGGGCTTGTGAATCTTCGTAACAGCGGGGAATATGACAAAATTATGTCCAAATACCTGGGAGAATCCGGCAAAGGTGTGGCTCCTGTAGAACGCAGCCGCTGGGAACTCATTTCCGCTTCGCTGCCTGCGTTGATTAAAGGGATGGGAAATACGCTGTTGTACACCCTGGTATCCTTGCTCGTAGCCTTTTTGCTGGGACTGGTGTTTGGCTTTATGAAAGTGAGCCATAACAAGGTGTTCCGCGGTATTGCAACTGTTTTCGTTGATGTATTCCGTGGTATTCCATTGATCGTACTTGCATTCTTTATTTACTTCGGTATCCCACAGGCACTCGATTTTAAAATGCCGCTTTTTGTCGCGGCGGTGTTGACGTTATCCCTAAACGCTGGTGCTTATGTGACCGAAATTATTCGCGGGGGTATTCAGTCCATTGATCCGGGACAAATGGAAGCCGCTCGTTCGCTTGGTTTGCCGTATCGGACAGCCATGCTGAAGATCATTTTGCCACAAGCCGTGAAAATCATGATCCCGTCGTTTATCAATCAGTTGGTTATTACGTTGAAGGATACGTCCATTCTGTCGGTTATCGGTCTGGTTGAATTGACTCAATCGGGCAAGATCATTATTGCACGGACGTTCCAATCCTTTGATATTTGGCTGGTCGTTGCGGTGATGTATCTTATCGTCATTACAGTCCTGACCAAAATTTCCAACCGTCTTGAAGGGAGAGTTCGCCGTGGGTAAAATTATCGTTAAAAACCTGAAAAAAAGCTATGGCAGTAACCAGGTGCTGAAAGGCATTGACATGCAAGTGCGGGAAGGCGAAGTTGTATGCGTCATTGGCCCTTCGGGTTCAGGGAAAAGTACGTTTTTACGTTGTATGAATATGCTGGAGGAAATTACAGCTGGTGAGGTCATCGTCGATGATTACAAATTAGGTGACAAAAACGTGGACATTAACAAGGTCCGTGAAAATATAGGGATGGTGTTTCAGCATTTCAATCTGTTCCCGCATATGACGGTGCTCAAGAACATTATGTTCGCACCGACTGAACTGGGCAAACAGACGAAGACAGAGGCACGTGAGACAGCTATGAAGCTGCTGGATCGTGTAGGTTTGGCCGATAAGGCAGATGCATTGCCAGGACAGCTTTCCGGCGGTCAGAAGCAGCGTGTGGCGATTGCACGTGCGCTGGCAATGAACCCAGACATTATGCTGTTCGACGAGCCAACCTCGGCGCTTGATCCTGAAATGGTGGGCGAAGTGCTCGGCGTAATGAAAGATCTGGCTCGCGAAGGCATGACGATGATGATCGTAACGCATGAGATGGGCTTTGCGCGTGAAGTAAGTGACCGTGTCGTATTTATGGACGGTGGTTACATCGTGGAAGAAGGAACACCGCAAGAGGTATTTGGTAATCCGAAAAACGAGCGGACTATAAGTTTCTTGGAGAAAGTATTGTAAGTGGGACAGGGTTTGCCGGGAGTGCAGGCGAAGACATAGGAGACCGCTCCGCGTTCCATTTGATCTTCCGATCGCTGTTGCCTCTGAATTTTTTTGGATTATGTAACACATGAAAAGGTTAGAATTCAGGGGCAAAGGCGAGCGCTTCGCTTCTCCAGATTCAAATGTACCGCTCCGCTACTGCCCGCTGAATCTGCTCCTTTCTTGGCAAAAGCCTGCCCCACTTTTAAATAGGTGGGATAGGCAGAGGGAATTGGCGCAGCGCTCTGCTTGCTGCGCCGAGGGGGATATAGCGAGTAAGCATCATTCGATTTGAATGGTGGAACAGGGCATCCCACAACTGTATAAGAAATGAAAAAAGATTTAAGGGGTAACGAATGAATTATTTTAAGGATATCTTCGGGAGCGTGCTGGCCCGGAGATATCCTTTTCTTCATTAGAGCATATGAAACCTAGAACTTGAGATTTGTATAATGTGGAATGGCTTATATAAAATATAAATAACACATAAGACGGCAGTATATGCGAGGGGGACGTACGGTGATACGTACATTGACTATAGGGCACGATCATCAGGTGACGGTGGGACAACCGTTAGAGCAGATTGTCATGGAAGATTACATATGGATCTGGGCTGACTTTAACGAGCCTACAGATCAAGAGTCAGAGCTGCTGACGAGTTATTTTCATTTTCACCCGCTGGCTGTAGAGGATTGTATGCATGTTCTGCAACGTCCCAAGTTGGATTATTACGAGAATGTACAGTTTCTGGTGGTACATGCGCTTGATGTAGATACATTAGAGGCGGAAGAGGTGGATATGTTTATTAGCAGCCGTTTTTTGGTTACATATCACCATCATGAACTAGAGGAGCTGGATCAGGCCTGGGAGCGGATTGTCGAGCATGCGAACGAACGCAAAATATGGTCTCGCGGACCGCTGGCTGCAGCTTATACGGTGATGGACAAGCTGGTAGACAACTATTTTCCAAGCCTTTTCATCATTGAGGATGAATTAGCCGAACTGGAAGGTTTGGGCGCACACGAATCGGTAGAGGAATTAATGAAGCAGGTATTTGACCTGCGTGGCAGGTTGCTCAAGCTGCGCCGTACGATCGTCCCGATGCGTGATCTGATGTACCGTGTTTTAAATTCGCAGCATGTGCAGGGTCAGGGGGATCATATGGCTTATTTTACGGATATCTATGATCATTTATTGAAGCTGACGGACATGCTGGAGGCCGACCGCGAGATGACAGCCGACCTGAGAGACAGTTACATATCGCTTAATTCCAATCGCATGAATTCAATTATGAAGACGCTGACTGTAATTACGACCGTTTTTATGCCCTTGACGCTGATTGCAGGAATTTATGGTATGAATTTTTCGAATATGCCCGAGTTGGGCTGGAAATATGGATATTTTGGCGTACTGTTCTTTATGTTCTTATTGAGTGTTGCGATGGTGGTGTGGTTTATGCGCCGAGGTTGGTTTAAATAAAATAGCCTACTTTCTTGTGCGTTTGCGCGGACGTCTGCGCGGGGTTGTGGTACTTTTGCGCTGTGTCTTTTTCCGGCGTCGGCGTGGTGGTGTATATTCATCCAGTTCCTCAGTAATTGGTGTTGTCGTTTTTTTGCTTGCGTTTTTGTTGAATGCTGGGAGCGAGCCCATAATCAGTTTTGCCATCGGAGCAAATTGCTGCACGCTAGACATGATCTTTTGTACCTTGCCGACCGTAGCAACAATCCCGTCAATACCGCCCATACGGTCAATAATACCTTTAATATCGTTGAGATTACCAAGACCGCCAAGCAGCCCTCCTTTGGCTGGGGCGGGGTCTGGCGTGACCAAGGCGGCATCTGTTATGCTCGCTGGTGCCTCATAAGGCACCACGGCGGAGGAATCGACTTGCGGAACCTCGCTGTAGGGATCGAGTCCAGGGTAAGGAGTTGAACTATACGGATCGGAAATGGAACGCGTTTGCGTCCTCCGATGATAGTAATGTCCAGGCATGATATCACATTCCTTTGCAGATTGATACTCTACTGTATGTTACAAACGCACAGTGGGTTTAGGCACGTGTCCTGAAATGAGGTATAAAAGCGGATTTGGGCATTCGTACAGGAAGTTTCTGTAGTCATGTAATGTTGTTCTGTAATGCGTGAAACCGTTAATGCTTGAAAAACTAACTATTTGTCGAGTACAATGAGGAGAGATTGTAACCTTTGGGAGATGATAATCTATGCAGCTTAAAAAGCTTAATGATAAAAGTATTGATCAATTGTTCGAAGCTATTTTAACTCTTAAAAATTTGGAAGAGTGCTATGTATTTTTTGATGATCTGTGCACAATTAATGAAATTCAATCCCTCTCCCAACGTCTGGAGGTTGCCCGTATGCTTGGCAAAGGCAGCACATATAATCAGATTGAAGCTGAGACAGGCGCCAGTACAGCCACCATTTCACGTGTGAAACGTTGTCTGAACTATGGGAATGACGGGTATAAAATGACTTTGGAACGTCTGGGCCGCTAATGCAGAGCCCTGGGATACTAGTCATCAGCCATGGCTCTAGAGAGCCATATTGGGTGGAACAGGTGGATCAGGCAGTTGCAAAGCTTCAATTGCTGGAAGAAATGCCGATAGAGGTTTCATTTTTGGAAACGGTTAAAGGAAGATTGATTCAAAATGGGATTGACCGTCTGGAAGCCTTGGGGGTAACAGATTTACTGGTTATTCCTTTGTTTGTGTCGTCAGGCAGTACGCATATAGATGAAATTAGCTATGCGCTGGGAGTCAAAGCTGCGCCAGACAAAGAAACGGATTTGGAGCCGTTTCGATTGAAAGCACGTGTGCATTTTGGTAGTCCATTGGATGATGGCGAAGATGTTGCCCGCATGGTGTGGGACAAGGTTCGCTCGTTGTCAGTCGATCCTGCGCGCGAGGTCATTTTACTCGTAGGACACGGGAGCGCGCACAACGGCTTTCTTCAGCGCTGGGAGCAAGGGATTTCCTCGTTGGCCCGTACGGTGCAAAACGTGAGTGGTATCATCACGGATTACGCTTTGCTAAATCCTGAGGGTGTGCATGACAAGGCAGCGTATTGGATTCAGGAGCGGGGTCATGATGTTATTGTGGCACCGCTGTTTTTGAGTTCGGGTTATTTTACAAGTCATATGATTCCCAAACGCTTACAGGGACTCGATTATCGTTACTCAGGAGATCCTTTATTGCCGCATCCTTTGCTTACAAGCTGGATGGATAGACAAATTCGTGAACTGTTCCAGAATATGCAGGAGCAAGCAAGGACCGATAATAAATAAGATGATCTGAATTCGGTGATAGTATCTTTAACCTGAAATTCCCTTATTTGGATAGTGAATGGCTTCTTTTATTGTAAAAGAGGTCTTTTTCCAGTATGATGATATTTTGTACAGACTGAATGTGATGAACTGCGATGTGAATATAAATATCATTAAATATACGGGTGGCGTAACGGAATGAAAAGAGCTAGATTAATCTATAACCCGACCTCTGGGCGTGAGGAAATGAAACGTCGCCTTGCGGATGTCTTGCAGCGCCTGGATGAAGGTGGCATTGAGGCCTCTTGCCATGCAACTACAGGAGAAGGGGACGCAACGCGTGCCGCAACAGAGGCCGTTGAGCGTGGCTATGATATGATTATTGCCGCTGGTGGCGATGGTACATTGTATGAGGTCATCAACGGGATGGCTGAAAGGGAAAACCGCCCGCCTCTGGGTGTGTTTCCTCTGGGAACGACGAATGATTTTGCCAGAGCACTGGGCATTCCCAAGCACTGGGAGGATTATTGTGACCTTGTTATTCGTCAAAATCCGAAGCCACTGGATATCGGAAAAGCCAATGACCGCTACTTTATCAACATCGCAGGCGGCGGAACTTTAACCGAGCTTACGTATGAAGTTCCAAGCAAGCTCAAAACGATGATTGGCCAATTGGCGTATTATTTTAAAGGTATGGAGAAAATGGTCAGCCTTGCTCCACAGGAGCTGATCATCAAGGCAACGGGCCAGGAAGTGATTCACGACGAATTTATGCTTTTCCTGATCGCGAATACAAATTCGGTGGGCGGGTTTGAAAAGCTTGCTCCTGGGGCGACAATAGATGATGGACTGCTCGATGTCATCGCTGTGCGCAAATGCAATCTGGCGGAAATGATCCGCTTGGTTACACTTGCGCTGCGCGGAGAGCACTTGCAGGACAAAAAAATCGTTTATTTCAGAACCGATTACATGGAAGTGACCTCACCTGGCTATGTCCAGCTTAATCTGGATGGCGAACTGGGCGGTACCTTGCCAGCGACTTTCCGGAATTTACCTCATCATTTGAATGTTTTTCGGTAGGAAGGGGATCGGAAATAATTTTATTTCCGGTTGGTTGAGTAGTTCGATATACAGAACGCAGAGTGGATAGTTGTTTTTTGTAGGGAACATATCGGTCCTTGCCGTTCTCCGTGGGGAGTAACGGCATTTTCGAGTTGATGTTTAAACATCGTCTAGATGACGATTTGAATGATGTGGCTGAATGAAGATAAGCATGAAAAGAAGAACAGAAAGAAGTGACCATCATGACGAATAACCGTAGCGGACGTGGAAAAAGCCGCCGGAATACAGCAACAGCAACTCCAGTTCAAGGAAAGCAGCACCACAAGACCATGCAGGAGAAAAAAGAGAGAGAACTGGAACAGTCACGAGTTGGAGCTGGGAATAGAATGCTTCGGGCTGGAACCGAAAACAAAAATGGAAATATGGATAATTCGGATCGGGAAATGCGGGGGAATGAACGGAAATCTCGTCATTTTTCCAAAGGTGAACGGAGTAACGATAGACGGAATCAGGAAGCTTCCAATCGTAGCAGGTCTAATGCAGAGCGTAGCGATCTGCCTGTGCAAAAGAATGATGAGGCCGTGTTAGACATCATCGGCATGAACCATGACGGCGAGGGTGTAGGTCGTGTCGAGGGTTTTACACTGTTCGTTCCAGGTGCGTTACCGGGTGAAAAGGTACGGGTCAAGGTGCTGAAAACGAAAAAACAATATGGCTATGCCAAGCTGCTGGATATTGTGCAATCTAGCCCTGACCGGATTGCAGCTCCGTGCGCCATCTACGATCAATGTGGCGGTTGTCAGATCCAGCATATGAGCTATGAAGCGCAGCTCAGTTGGAAGCGACAGCATGTAGTGGATGTGCTGGAACGTATCGGGAAGCTGAGTGTGGCGGATGACGACGACACATCCGTTGATTTGCCGCATGTACAAGGTGTAGTGGTGCATCCTACGCTTGGTATGAGTGAGCCGTGGCGGTACCGCAACAAAGCCCAGGTCCCGATTGGTGTCACCGAGGGCGGGCTTGTCGGCGGCTTCTATGCACGCGGCAGCCATCGCATCGTGGATATGAACACTTGTCTCATTCAAGACGAGCGCAATGACGAAGTTGTCGCACGTGTGAAAGAGATTGGCCGAATGCTGGGCATCAGTGCATATAATGAAGAAACCGGACGTGGGCTGCTGCGCCATGTCGTTGTAAAGACTGCTTTCCGCACGGGTGAAATGATGCTGGTGCTCGTCACGAATGGACGAGATATTCCGCATGCAGATGCGTGGATCGGCAGTATCCGTGAGCATATTCCACACGTGGCAAGCATATGCCAGAACGTGAATACAAAGCGAACGAACGTTATTTTTGGCGACGAGACTCGTGTACTGTGGGGTCGTGACGTGATCTACGACTACATTGGAAACGTCCAGTTTGCGATTTCCGCGCGATCCTTTTATCAGGTGAATCCCGTACAAACGGAAGTGCTGTATGGCAAAACCGTCGAATATGCTGGACTCACAGGCAAAGAAACGGTAATTGATGCCTATTGTGGCATTGGCACGATTTCTTTGTTCCTCGCTCAGCATGCGGACCAGGTGTATGGGGTGGAGATCGTCAAAGAAGCCATCGACGATGCACGAAGTAATGCGCTATTGAACGAAATGCGTAATGTAAAGTTTGAGGTAGGCGCGTCCGAAGATGTCATTCCTGCATGGAAAGAGCAAGGCATCACCGCCGACGTTATCGTCGTCGATCCACCCCGCAAGGGCTGCGACCCACGCCTGCTCGACACCATTCTGGAAATGAAGCCAGAGCGCGTGGTGTATGTATCCTGTAACCCAAGCACACTGGCGCGGGATTTAAGGATATTGGAGGACGGCGGGTATAAAACAGTGGAAGTACAGCCTGTAGATATGTTCCCGCATACGGTGCATGTGGAGTGCGTGGTAGTAATATATCGAGATGAAAGGCATTGATGTACGAGGGTTTAAGAGCAATTTGAATATGTTCCTGCATTCAAAAAAGGTTTTAGGGTAGAGTGCGGGAACATATTTTATTTACATACACAAGGCATGTGTAATCGATTGTGCTGTTTGTTAGTGCGGAGGATTATTAGAGATGTATCGGCACAAATAGTAAAGAGGGGGTGAACCCTTCTTTTTGTTGTTGGCTGTTATTGTACTATGGTCAATCTATTATCCTTTGTTTTCTCCCTAAAACAAGTATTGCATTATAGGGGGCCCTTCTAATCCTTTCTCTTTTTCCAGCTCAATAGCATTAGTTGAGTCTACCCATAGTTGCTAACCCATTTTCTAGGGCATGAGAGTTTCTTCCTCCCATAGTATGTTTGCTTTGTGTTAACGATTTTTTAGAGGACAGCCATTTTATTCTATCAGTTTACGATGCTATATGTTTCTACTTTGGAGGAGCTAACATAAATTTTGACTGGATCTAAAGTAGAGTAGCTCTTTTCAAAGCACAGGTATAACCTTTCAGGAATACTTCTTTACACAACTATGGATAGTGTATTGGGAAATACAATTTATCTAATCTATAGATTCCTTAATTATCTTTAGTAACTCATTCAGTTGACGATAATTCTCAGCTTTTTTAAAAAGAATAGATGTTAATATTGTTCTTAATAAAAAAATCAGAACTACGAATAATAGTAAGGCTACCAAAAATATAATGTTGAGAACCCAATCTTTTTGATTAATAATACTTGGGATAATCTTATTAATATAAGCATTCCAAATAGGTAAACTAAAAACTGCAAAGAAAGATATCGGTAACCAGTTTTTAGATTTGATAGATTCGCTTTTTTCATCGAAATAACTTATATAAGTATCTAATATGTTTTTATTTAATTTTTTTTTATAAATTAGATTAGAGAGTTTGTTAATTCTTATTGCTTTGAGAACTGAAATTTCATAGCTTAATATTTTGTGCTCCATATGTTTTATATAATAAGGATACTCAGTTTTAATGTAGTTACGTGAAGCTCTAACAGACAAAATCATTGAAATGATGTGTATGATCAAAGTAGATAGAGCCCCTAATAAGAGCCAAAAAGAATAAGATTTCAAATCTGTTGAGTAAATGACAAAAAATAAAATTTCAAAAATAGCTGCAAATATTATCGCTCCAGTTGCAACACTTTTGAGTAATTTTGATTTTTTATCAATTAAAACCTTTCTCAGTGAAAGTTTTTCGAAACAAGTATTATAAATAATCTTTCTTAACAAGAAGTGGGAATCTAATCTGGTTTTCATAAAAAATCTCCTTTATTTTTTTATATACATTATCGGTTTGTAAATAAAAAATACTAAATATTACTTATTGGAGATAATTAGGTTTTCATGTCTATATTACAAACCTCTCCTACATATTTGTGGGAACACTACGTCTGATTTCCATATTTGTTATGGCTTTTGAATGTGTTGGATATATAGAGAACCAAAGGAAATAACGAAACAACCAATTTCTGATTTTTTATTCAGGTGGATGATTCACTATCTCGTTTCATATAATTCGAAATTTGCTAAAAAGTTGTATAATCTCAGTGATACTCTAAATTAGGTCCTTAGTATTAACTAAGGGCTTTTTTTTGTTCCATATATCCCCATGAATATGCTATAGTGTAAGAAATAAAGAAGATTTATGCAGAATTTAGTAGGAAAATGGACTAATGCGTTTCCTTGGTCGTGAGTATATAGTCCTTTTTTATAAATTGTGGTAATTCAAAGGATAATGAGGTAACCACCAAGAAAAGACTTTTTCAGACCAGCAAAAGTATAAAAATTACTGAGACAATTGAAATTAATTAAGGAGGTTCACTAGTGAAAACTAATCCAGTACCGATGCTCGAAATTCCTAATAATACTAGTCGAATCTTTGATACAACGATTGATCCATTAGTTCGTCTAAGAACTATTGAAGCTGGAGAGTTCGAAGATATAGCATGCGAGTGGGCATCCGGGTATTTAACGCAATTTGAAAATTATAAAAGTATTGCTCAAATAGGTGGTTCTAAAGATTCAGGACGTGATATTGTTGCCTATCTTGATGATTCTATGCAGAATTTTGATATATTTCAATGTAAAAGATATAAAGATCCCCTTGCACCTTCAGGGTACATGACTGAATTTGGAAAGCTTTGCTATTACACTATGATTGGAAAATACAATAAACCACGAAAATATTTTATAGTTGCAAGCAATGGTATAGGACAAGACTTGAGAAATTTAGTTGAACATCCATCAAGAATAAATAATGAATTAATAGATACTTGGGACAAATACTGTGCTGGGAAAAGAAAAATTTTATCTGGTGGCTTACCTTTATCTTCTCAATTAAAGACGTACATACAAGATTTCGATTTTTCTATTGTCTCTGAAATTGCACCTGCAACTCTGATTGAGCAGTTTGCCAAAACAGGATGGTACAAATATCATTTTGGGGGAGGACTGAAGCAACGCCCAAAAGTTAAAAAGCCCCAGGAAGCCCTTGAAGATGATGAATTAAGAATGAATTATGTTGATCAATTATTACAGGTATACTCAAATCATGAGAATACACCTATAAAGGATATTGATAGTCTTAAATCGAAGAAAAGTTTGCATAATCATTTTAAGCGGCAAAGAGAGTGTTTTCATAATGCACAGGCTTTAAAAAGATTTACTCGGGATGAGTTAATAAACGATGATATCTATGAAGATGTTAAAAATCAAGTCTTTCATGGAGTTATATCAACTTGTGAGATTAAATATGATAATGACTTGAAACGCGTAGATAAAACCGTTGCAAGATCTCAAATTCTTCCTATTAACAGTTCTGAATTAGGAGATATCAATGTGTTGGAGAAAAGTGGGATATGTCATGAACTGGTCAATGATGGGGAGATGAATTGGGTATATGACGACTAACAAAATTAAAATTTTTAATTCACCTGAAGAAGTTGGTACACGAATATTATTTATCTTATCTTTATGTGATAAACGAATGAGTTCACAGAGAATTATGTACTATGATTATTTTGTTTTGCATTTAAATGATATTGATAATTCATATGGTAGCTTGCACCCGGATAATCCCAATCACTCTTCCGAAATTGCAGTACGAAGGGGTATTGTAAACAAAGGAATAACGCTTATGCTTTCTAAAGGATTATTAGATGTTAAATATACGAAAACAGGAATATATTATAAAAAGAATAATATAACCGATCCTTTTGTGAGTTTATTTTCTAATGGTTATGTCGAGCACTTAAAGAAGAATATCGCTGTGGTAAACGAAAAATTTTCTAATTATTCTGATACTCAAATTTATAGGTATATTAATAAAAATATAGGTTCATGGACAGGAGAGTTTGAAAAAGAATATTCTTCGGGGGATGAATTAATTGAGTGATTTTGGAATAAAATTAAAAAAACTAGTATTGCAAGGAGCTAGGAAAGAAGATGCCATTCTAATATTTAATGAGGGTTTAAACGTTGTTGCTGGGGCATCCGATACTGGGAAATCTTTTGCATACGAATGTATCAACTATATTTTTGGCGCTACTGATATTCCAGAAAAGCCGATTGAGTCCTTGGGTTATGATATAGTTCTTTTAGAGTTTTTTGAGAAAAAATCTGCTCAAACTATTACTTTGAAAAGAAGTTTAAATGAGAGCGAGAAAACAAATATTCACTATTTTTATTCAGATATTGATCATATGAATGATGCATCATTGGATGTCCTCTCAAGCGACTCAAAAGCTAAAAACAGTTTATCATCCAAGCTTATGAGCCTATGTAACTGTACATATGAAAATGTATTGAGGTCGACATCTCAAGGAAAAACTGAAGCATTCACATTTAGGAAGTTTGTTTCTTTGACGATGTTAAATGAATCAAGGATTGTTCAGCGTAATTCACCAATCTTTCTTGGTGATACAAAACGTGATGCAAATTCTTCTAAAGAAATAGCAACTTTTTTTACAATACTATCTGGATATGACTACAAAAAATATGTTAAATCCGAAAGCGTAGATGTAAAAAAGGCCCAGCTTAGGGGGAGAATCGAAGAGCTATCCCTGATTTGCAATGATTTAAAGATCGAAATTGTAACTATGGAGAAGTTTGTAGAAGAAAGTAAAGTAGGAGAAGTCAATGAAAAAATTACTGAATTAGAGCTTATTATAAAGGAACACAAATTGCTCCTAGAAAAGCAAGAAGAAGAACATAGGTTATTGCTAGATCAACTTAGAATTCTGTTAAATGAAAAATCAAGAATAATGGATAATTTATCGAAATTTCGATTGCTAAAAAAGAACTACGAATCAGACATTGAAAGACTGGATTTTATTGATCAGTCTCACAACTTTACTGATCAACTAGTTAATATAAAATGTCCAGTATGTAATTCTCCAATGGAAAACGAAGTGGATAATCACCCAAAGGAAATTTACTTTATTGCTATTGATAAGGAGAAACAAAAATTAAAAGCCCACTTATCTGATTTAGATGATACTATATTTGATTTTGAAAATGATTTGTTGGAGAACAATAGATTACTGCACAAGAATCAAACCACTATTGAAGAACTGGAAAGCTTGCTACGCACACAATCATTGTCTGTTTCTAGTATAATATCAGATTACGAAAATTATTTAAAAATAAGAGATAATATCGTAGAAATTCAAAAAGGAAAAAAGAAGTTGTATGATATGAGCAGCCGTATTAGTGAGCTTTCTAATAGGTTTGACAATACCAAATCTGATGCAAATAAAGTTGAAATCAAAAAGTTATCCGATGAATTAATGATTGAATTCTGCAATATTATTCAGATGTTTCTTGAAAACTGGGGCTTTATTGATAAAGATGAGGTTTCATTTAATAAAAATACCAATGATGTTGTGGTTGCTGATAAAACAAAAGCTTCATATGGAAAGGGTGCTAGAGCCATAATAAATTCTGCTTTTATTTTATCTATAATGGAGTATTGTGTTAGCCGTGGGCTCTCGCATCCTGGGTTCGTCATATTAGACTCTCCACTAACGACATATAAAGAACGAGATAAAAAACAAAACGAGAACAATGAAGAGGTCAAAACTAGTGTCAAGGAATTATTTTTCAAACATTTGGCAACCTTATCGAATGAATGTCAAATAATTATTTTTGATAATGAAGTTCCTCCGAGTGATTTGGAAAATATCACATATCATCATTTCACAGGAAACAAAGAAATAGAACGTACGGGGTTCATTCCTAATTAATGAATAAGATGTAGACGGAGAAAAAATGATGAATTACAAATAAAAACAGAAAAATAATTCCTAAACAGTTATACTCGACCCCAACTAATGGTTATTCATGTCGCAGTGATTGTTTTATTTTATAGTACAGTTTTTATAGTAAAAGGTTCAACAACGAACTCTGTCAGATTTTTTAGGTGAACTTATCTTTAATCACATCAGTTTGCCTTTTTTACTGTAATTAATGAAGACCTATTATTGATGATAGCTAGTTTAAAGCAAATCTTGGTTTGATCTCAAGTATTAGTATGATTGAATAATTGCAGAATAGCATCGTTATCTATAAAAGGAATATGATCCTTTTATTATAAAAAGAGTGGGGTTTTTCAAATGGAAAACTATGTGCTCTGGAGGGTGAAATGATATCAAAGCCAAACTTTCAAATGCGTGGTAATTCCTTCGGAATCATGTCGTTCAACCTGAGGAAAACGTAAGTCATCTCGTAGGCTCCTTAATAGCCTAAAGCTAACAGTTGTGGATTTAGTTAATAGCAAAAATATAGTTTTTTATATAAAAATGTAATATCGGAAAGTTGAATTAGAAGAATAAGTTATAGGTTACTTTATCATGAATAAATTTTTTGTGGAGTTGAATACAGTTGTATAAAACAACAATAATACCGTTAATACCAGGTCAGATTGATATTGTAACTTCGAAAGGAGAATTTAACTTTCAGGAGGTATTAGATGACTTTCCTAATGCAGAATCAATTTTTGTTACAACATATAATATTTCAGCACATCGCAGTCAATTAATACGAGCCTTAGAACGTGCAACAAAACATGCAGATGTACGCATTGTAACGAATATCCCTGATCGGTATGAGCAGTATTACAGTCAAAAACCAAGGGATCGTGCAACTCAAAGTATTGAGCGTATTACACAGCGGCTAGACCCTACTAACTTTGAAAACCTTGCTACCACTTTCCATCTTAGCAATCATTCAAAAGTGGTTATGACCGAAAATATTGCTTATATTGGATCGGCAAATTTTTCAGATGAAAGCGGAAGAAGCAGAGAAACAGGATTTATTGTTCGTGGAACAGACTTAGTCAGCAAAATCAGTGAAAATCTTGTTCCTATATTGATCGAAGAAGGGATTCCTTACTTCGGTAGTATGTTGGATGATAAGAAAATCCTACTTTCCTTTCTCTTGTCACGGTTGGAAGGAGCAGCTTTAATCATGCGTGATGGGTTATTTACGTTTGTAGGATACCCGTATGAGGATAAAGAAGTATATAACATGCATGACCCTTGGTTGAACAACAAAACTTTAGATGATCTTTTAGCTGAGCTTGAGCAAATCGAAATTGAGTTAGAAAAGGAATTTAGTACAGTCAGTGGACTTGAGCATGTTGTGGATCTTATTGATATTGAGTCGATAAACTTAATACGCGAACTTTGTGATTATGACACCCCAATTTTTGAACTTGCTGAGTTCAATGCTGTTGAGTACGCATCTGATTTGCTATCTGAGCAAATGGTTCATAATGAGGATATGAATGACGCTTCACAAGAAGCTGCAGATAGTGCTAATGAAAAGCAGCATGATCTGGCTGTAGCTGCGGAGGCTTCTGTTGAAGAACTGTATCGATTGATAGGGAGCATTAAAAATTCATTCCAGACTGCAGTTACGGAATTGAATCGTCTTGAGACTCAACAATCAACAATAAATAATACTTAATTAATTTATGCTCGAAAGAGGTAACTACAGAAAGAAGAAGACAGGGCTTTCTTAACACTTATGTAGTTTTGAGTAACTAATTGCAGTATAAGAGTAGAAAATGCAAGTTTTAAAGATCCCATAAGAAGTTCTTATTAGAAATGTTAATTTTCTTAATTTTTAGGAGGCTAATATATGTATGAGGTTTATTTGTATGAACGTTCTATTCAGACCAGCCACCTTTCTAACAATGTCTCTCTAAAACTGGAATTCGATCTGAATTTTTATGAAGACACGATTCGCTTTAGCAGGATTAAACTTTCTGATCAGCAGAATCGAATTCAAAATGTGTTAGATGTTCAAGTTTGTGCTAAGGTAAATAACATTAAAATTAAAAAGACAATAGGTCAGATCCAATGCTCTCTTTTAACCTTTAATTATTATTCGAATTCTACTGAATGGGAATGGGTCTTTGACTCCAAAGATATTTCCAATATTGAAGAGATTCGCAGTGGGGATGCTAGTTTTTCAATAGAAATCAAAATTATTATTCTAACGAAGAACGAAAATAAAATCATTCCTTTCAACGGTAGCGGTCAGATAAGCTTCCCAGAAGAGAAATGGCTCTCTTTCATAAGACATTTCGGGTATTCAACTAAGTACGGTTTAACGTTACCACCTTCACTCCTTAACGACAAGAGTTGGCTTCAAGCTTTTGATAAACTAAAAGTTGCTAGAGACCATATGCAAAGGGGAATCACACATGACGCCCTTCGACAGTGTCTTTCTACCTTAGAAGCCTATTCGGATGCTAAGGATCGGGGTGGACCTTATGATAACAAATCTTGGGAAGGATTCCTTAAAGACTTTGTACCACAGAAGAAGGCCGCTCTTGCTGGATTATTTTCAGGTATAGCTACATACTTAAATAAAGTCGGACATCACAGGGAATCAAAACAACTTGAAGATGGTTTGAAGACTACTATCCCACTTGACCAATATGAAGTTGAACTGCTGTTGGCAATATCTCATTTGACTGTCACATATCTGGAAAGAATTAGAATAGGAAATACTCAGGGGGAAATCGGCGCTAAAAACCTTCATGTTTAATTGAAGCAAAACTGCGAAAAAAGGAGAGTGACTTGTGACTGAATTTTATCAGAATTATTTTAAAGATTTGATTCCACTTATATCTGTTTGTATTGTTGTATTAGGATGGATAGTAAACTACAACGCAAATAGAAAACAAAAGCTATATGAAGTATTCCTAACAAAAACAGAATTGAATATAACAGAGATATTGGGTCCCATGTATCAAGAGTTACGCAATATTTTTCAGGAAAAAAATATTAGTGCCAGAGATCGATTATTAAAGTCGTTTGTAGAAAAATACCGAAGTAAAGATACCCCATTGTTTCTTTCGACTGAAACTGAAGTACTCTCAAATTTCAGAGAGTTACAGCTTCAGTACGACTATTATAAATTAAAATCACCACAAATAAATGATGAGAAAGTTTGGATGGCTTTATGTTTGTTAGATGAAATAGTAGATAAGAAAATATCTGAATATAGAAATGTAATATTTAAGCATTACAATTGGTATTATATTTTAGAACGGAGTAACCCTATTTTAGCCTTTTGTTATGAAATCTTCAGAAAATTGTATGTAACTGTGGCGGGTTTGTCAAAGGTATCTATTAGCCTTTCGGTTATTATATACTTGGAGTATCTGGCTTATCTAAAATTAGATTTTTTTCATTTATATTTCGTTGTTGATATGCTGTATATATTACCCTGGACGGTTTTTATATCTATGTTCTGGATAGTTCTTTATGCATTAAATTGGGTCACGTTTCGAGTGGGAATAAAAAAAGAATATAATCGTTTTTTATACAATGAGAAAAATATTGAGATTTACAAGAAAAAATATCCATATCCATTTTTGGATGAAAATAAAGAAATCGAAGAAGATGGATAGGTTCGATATTATTTTAATGTGAGCCTGTAAGATACTTTGTGTAAACTCCAAAAGCATCTAAAATGGGAACAAGAGAATGGTTGAAGAAGAACACATGAGACTTTGGATAAGAAAGCAACTGTGGGCATCCCTTTAAGAATAACAAGCTGGAACGGCTCAAGTTAAGTCGTACGAAGGATTTAAAAGGGAGACTTAGTAACCGATGCTAGGTCTTTTCGTCATGCCTTTCCATATAAAAAATTATTAGAATTCAACTCTTGTTATACGAACATATATTCTGTATAATGAATAAGAACATTCGTTCTGTATGTCGTACAGATACAAAATCCATCAGGATGGAACGTTCACATTCATATCACCCAAACTAACAAACAGGAGGCCAAAATTTGTCCACTAATCCACCACGAAATCAATACCAAATCAAACAGATTTATTTTAACGAGATCACCCATGTAGGCGGCCAACTCTGTGCGCCACAATCCAACACTCGTACCATCACCGTATCAAACAGTATCTACCTTAATCAACTCAAGCGAGTCGTAGCAGAACGTGATCCTTCCGTTGACATTACCGATGTGATCTTTATGCTCAAGGCTGATTACATTGACGAAGATGATTCATCCCAACTTGCTCTATTTGAACGTATGCTGCGAGAGGGCATCTACTATAATGGAAAAAAATATGTTCATTCAATCAAATCGCCTGCTATGGGACGTACACAGCGGACAGAATTTATGCAAGAAAAATATGTTGCTGATCTGTATCGACACATTACACTCGGCAAAATGCCACCACTCACTAACATCCACAAATGGGAAGCAGCATTGGGCGTGAGTCGTTCGGCAGCACAGCGAGTGCCTTATATCCCTCGTATTGTCGTCATTCCCGATTATGAAAAAGATACGATCATTGAAGATGTATGGAAAGTGGAAAAGTGTGCTGAAGATTTGGAGCAACAGAAGTTAATGTTCGAGGAAAAGATGAAGCAACGTGAATATTTCAAAGCGAAGAAAGAATTGAAACCATCTAAGGAACATCTACATAAATTAGAACGTATACCGAACAAAACGATCTCGTGGAATGGCGGTACAAAGTCTGTTCCTGATCAAAATGAATATAAAACTTTCAATGGATGGAATAAACATAATCGTCGTGTGAAGCTAGAAGCAATTTCTTTTCCTGCTCGTTCAGTTATGTATAATGACAAACTATATCCTTGCTATTCCATCGAGCAAACGGAAGAAATTCCAATCATAGCAATCAATAAAGAGTCCATCGGATTTAAGCGAGTAGAGTATCCACAGTATGAAAATAAGAATGTCCAATTTTTCGATGGTCAAGGTTTAATGAGCTTTCAGTTTGCCGAGTGCATCAGACAGCACCTGAATCTATCCTACTCACCCAATGCAGTTCAGGGAAGACTACCTTATTTTAAAGGTAACTTTATCCGATTGAGAATTAAACAAATAGCGCCCAATAAGGTGTGGGCGCTTTCGTTTACATAAGGTCCTTTGTATAGATTTTAAATCGGTTATTTTTAACGTATTAGCATGCCTAGGGCTTTCTAGATACTGTAATTTAGTCTTTCCCTAATTTAGCTTTATTCATGACGATTTTTTATATGAAGTATGAAGCTTTTGGAAGTGAATAAAAAAAGGACATAGCCCGATTCGTGTAAAAATGAAGTTAACAGACACCATTCACACAAGGAGAATTAGGCCATGAATTATTCACATCTTAGGATCATCGAACGTAGCAAGCTTATCAGCAACGATGCAAAGAGAGAACTGATTCTTCAACTACGTCTGGCAACCACCGCCTTCAAAATGTTTACGAGTCACCACGGAAGTTCTGACATGCTTGGCTTGGGAACCCTTCAAAAGTAAAGCTATTAGATTGATTTTGTGGTTTTAGGTAGATGGTTCGGCTGCATGCCTGTGCTACAGTAGGATCATGGGTTACAATAATTAAAGTTTTTCCATCAGCATTTAATTGTTGGAGTATTTTTAAAATTTCGTCTCTGTTACTCGTATCTAATGAGCCTGTAGGTTCATCAGCAAGAATAAGATCACAAGGCTTTAGCATGATTCGTGCAATCGCTACTCGTTGCTGCTCTCCACCGGAAAGTTCATGTATTTTTTGTTTGAGTGAGACATTCAGTCCAACCCGTGAAAGGGCTTCTAACTTTAGATGGTGCTTTTCTTTTTTTGACTTTCTGGAACATGCTAGAGGGATATCTAAATTTGTGCTTACCGTAGCATTGTCAATTAATGCGAAGTTTTGAAATAAGTAAGCTATTCGATTTCTAAGCAATTCGTTGGCGTGGGATGAACGAGGACGAGGGAGATTCTCGCCAAATAGCTTGATGTTACCAGCATCGGGCTGCTCTAGCATTCCGATCAAATTCAAAATTGTTGTTTTTCCAGAACCGCTGGCCCCTGTAATTGCGATCATTTCGCCTCTAACTACGGACAAACTGATGTCTTGGAGTATAGTGTGATTCCCATATTTCTTACTTACACTAATAAGCTCGCATATACTATTCATTATTATAATGTCCCACCTTTCAGTAAGTGAACTCGGTTTCTGTGTTCTATAATTACAAGGGAGATGATACTCGCTATTAACTCAACGACAATGATAAAAAACAGAACTAGAAAAAAAACAATATCTGCCTTCCGACAAATCACCAAAATAATAACTGTTTGTATGATCCAGAGAAATACGAATAAACTAATGAATTCCTTATATGTCCTGAAGAAGCTTAGCCCGAACAGTCTACGTATGATGAAAGCTTGTTGGTATTGTTCGAAAAATACAAGCAGGTTTTGAGCTACAAGAAATAGTAAACCAATTAGCAGCCCACCGATGAGTAATAATTGTAAATTTATTTCATTTTTCAAGTCATTTATTTTGGTTAGCATATATTGATCCACAGTAATCAAGTTTTTGAGATTATCTTCCAAGTGCAACCTTTTTAACTCTGGCTCAAATGAAATATATGTTTGAGCAGTGTCTCTGTTGATCAACTTTATTTTTAGGGGGTCTGAACCTCCATTGCCAAGCACGGCAACTCGATCTGATGTATAACTGTTATTTTCAGTAACGACTTGAATGATGGGATCTATAATTACATTATGCTCAGCTTTAAATACCTCTGGATTGAAACTAAATACTTTTTGATTATCTTCTAGCCATATGATTTGAATCTCAGGTTTCTTTAGATTCTTTGGAACTTGTATATTGTAATGCTCTATTTGGTAATGCTTAAAGTTTTGTCTATCTTCCTTGAAAAAACGCATTATTTCTTTTTCTTTATTATGATATTTATCAGGTACAAGCAAAATCCATTTTTTTGTATTGTCTGAAATTTGGACTTGTTTTTGGTGAATATCATATAGTGGATATTTTTTTAAATAATTGTTATTTACTAAAATTGAACGTATTCCTCTAGAATTTTTATTCAGAATGAGGGAAAGTTCTTCATATTGGCGGGTATTGATTAGTAGAGCCCCGGCTCTATTGGCAAAAGGATAGAGTTGGTTAGCAATAATTTTGTGAAACTCAGTTGCCTCTTGTTGCATATCCTGTGCATCATATCCAATTAATACAGGATAGAAAATGCCATAGTCTTTCACATTCTCCCAACCCTGGATATCCTTTTTTTGCTGAATGAGATTTGTATATTGATTGAGATAGGAAATCCCGAGTGCTACAATAAAAATAGAACATATAATTTTAGTTAATGTATTTAACATGAAAATACTTCTCGTATTTTTTTTGTTTTTAATTATTTGGTGAATTTTCATCATGGATATATATATATAGGATATAAATGAAATGATTAGAACGACTCCAAAAGTCTCAAGTTGGGATAAAATATTGTGTATAACAAAATAAAAATTTGTGTTTGGGACAAAAATAGCTAGCAGAGTAGTAGTAGCTACTGATAGACTACCTGTTATTAAAATAATTTTTCCCATTACAATAAACCATACTTTTCGACTTGTGATTCCATGCATTTTATATATACCTATTGTCTTGGACTCTTGAAAAAAAGCGAAAATTAAAAGAATTAGAATTATAAAAAATAAAGCGTATTGGATGTATGTTAGATAATCCAAGAATTCAAAGGTTTTTGTGGTATTATCTACTACTGTCGGATTATATACAAAGCTATCAATTTTAAAGGGTATTTTAATATATTTTTGATACTTGACATTTAATTTTTCTGTAAAAATAGTCAAAAACTTTTGAAATGCTTGATAATTCTTGGTCTCGACAAAATAGGTACCAGCTACAGGTAGATGCTGAAACGAAAGGTGCAAGGGAGAAATCGTAATCAAATCATTTTTTCCAAAATCTTGTATACTGCCAATCTGATTTGGATTACCAGTATGTATGGATGATAAAAAGTGTAAGCTTTGTTGTGTGTCCTCAGAAAGGACCTTGCTACTATCAACGATATGAACATAATTGTATAATTGTGTACTGCCTGTAAGTAGTACATATTTTACAATTTCAACTTTATTATTAGGCTTATTGTTAATTGCAGGCCTAAAAATATTAATTTTTGCTTGGATTGCTGATTCAAGTAATATGGGATATAGTTGATCTGGATTTGCTAATAGCGGATCATCAGGTAATGAAAAAGGAAAAGAGATTGATTTTTCCATCTGATCTATCTTATTGAATTCAATGATATCTGTCTGAATATATATTCGACTGAACGAGAGAACAGATAACAATATCAGAAAGCATGCAACTATTTTTCTCAAACTTATTGCACTCCCTTATATTAAGCTTTTTAAGGTATTGAAAGTCAAACGACAAGAAAAAAGGGATCATCAGAACGAAAAAGATGATCCCCACTATTTAAATTAATTTATGACTTAGGTGGTGTATAAGCATGCCAGTTGGCTTTTGCTGTATCTGCCGAACTTCCTGTCGTACTTGAATAGGAGGTAGTTCCTGCTGACGTATCACCACTATCACTATGGTGTGTACCTATAGAGCACGAAGAGCTATGGATTTTTTTGGGATGATAGTAATTTGACCATACTTTCTTAGTCCAAACACTTTCATAGCTAGTGCCATAATCCCAGTTTCCACCTCCAACATCCTCTGAAAAAGGTGTAATGGCTGCATTAGAAAACGGTGCCTTTGTTGAAGAAGCATTAGTAAGATCAATAGAACCACTTGCCACATCAGAATTACTTTGTGCCATAGCTTGGCCTGCCGAGGCAGCCAGCATAGCAACGGCAAATATAGTGCTTAGAATACGTTTTTTCGCCATCATTATTTCCTCCCTTAAAATATAAAAAAATGAAATAATAAGTAATTTTCCGGAAATTACACCAACTATAATACATACTTTTCCTGAAAATGTATATAGCTAAAAAAGTATTTTTTTGTTTTTTGTTGTCGAATAATTATTTTTATTAATATAATTTACATAAAATAGGTTTTTTGAATTGGATATATATGAATAAAAAGTATAAAACTAAACAATTTGAAAGAAAGGAGGCATTCAAACATAATTATTAAAATTTGAATAGGAAAATAGAGTGATATATTCAATGATAGTATGATTCTTGCACGGAACATGATATATCTCTTCCATAGTCTCATCACATGTGGAGTGCTGTTTACTATTGGTCAGAAAAGACTAATAGTTGAGGTGTATTGGCGTTTGAAAAAGGCAAAAATCAAAACAAACTTACTGATAAAAACATCAATAAGATTATCGAAACGTACCGAAATCGTGTAGATGTTGATAAATATGCTCACGTGGCATCACTTGAAGAAATCAAAGAAAACGAGTTTAACTTAAATATTCCTCGCTACGTGGATACGTTTGAAGAAGAACAAGTCATTGATCTTGCCGAAGTGAGTAAGCTTTTAGAGCAAGATAAAAAAGAAATCGCTGAACTTGAAGCCAAAATCAATGAACAGCTGAAAATTTTGGGTATTCATGTGTAGAATTTGACGAAAAGGGTCAAGGATATTATTCCTCGGCTCTTTTTTTAAGCCATTAGCATGGGAACGGCGTAGGCTGGGGGAAGTTATGCCGTGCAGTATTTTTATGAACTGCGGCGCAGTACGTTATAGAAGATGGCAAGGAGGGGCGGCGCTCTTCCTTTTTTTGCGAGTCTTTTGGGGAGTATGCTCCTCTATTGAGTATGATATACTCTTTTAGATGTCTATGCTTAACCTGCCGTTTGAACTACGTTGGTTAAACATGTTATATGTGAAGAAGAAGCAAGGACATGAACAGGTTAGCTTTACCATTTTGGGACCAAAGATTTGTCCTGGTAATTATAGAGGAGTTTTTGATATGATGAATAATTTTTGGCGTGAGTTGCCACGACCTTTTTTTATACTGGCACCGATGGAAGATGTGACGGATGTTGTGTTTCGCCATGTCGTAAGTGAAGCAGCCAGACCGGATGTGTTTTTTACGGAGTTTGCGAATACAGAGAGTTATTGTCACCCGGAGGGGAACAAAAGTGTACGCGGGCGTTTGACTTTTACAGAGGATGAACAACCTATGGTGGCCCATATCTGGGGAGATAAGCCGGAATATTTCCGTGAAATGAGCATTGGTATGGCGAAAGAAGGCTTCAAAGGCATCGATATTAATATGGGTTGCCCCGTAGCGAATGTAGCCGAGAATGGGAAGGGAAGCGGTCTGATCTGCCGTCCCGAAATCGCAGCGGATATCATTCAGGCCGCCAAAGCCGGGGGACTGCCCGTCAGTGTAAAAACAAGGCTCGGTTTCACTGCCGTAGACGAATGGTGCAACTGGTTTACCCATATTTTGAAACAAGACATTGTGAATTTGTCCATTCATCTGCGGACAAGAGAGGAAATGAGCAAAGTAGACGCTCATTGGGAACTGATTCCGGAGATTAAGAAACTTCGTGATGAGGTGGCACCAGATACACTGCTGACCATTAACGGAGATATTCCGGACCGTCAGACTGGCTTGAAGCTCGCTGAGCAATATGGAGTGGATGGCATTATGATTGGGCGTGGTATTTTCCAGAATCCATTTGCGTTTGAGAAGGAGCCGAAGGAACACAGCAGTGAAGAATTGCTTGAACTGCTGCGGCTTCATCTAGATCTCCATGATCATTATTCAGCACAGGAGCCACGTTCGTTCAGCCCTCTCGCCCGCTTCTTCAAAATATATGTCCGTGGATTCCGAGGGGCAAGTGAACTCAGAAACAGCTTAATGAACGCCAAATCAACAAGTAAAGTGCGTACATTGCTTGATGAGTTTGGAAGCAAGGATCATGATGAGGTAGAGGAACGAGGAAATTAAATTGCCAAGTTAGGGACGGGCTGTTAGCAGGCATTGAAAACATAGGAGGATATATGTCCTGGAGTAAATTGAAGCAACAACTGGAGAGCTTCCTCTCTCCTGCGTTAGACGGAAGGGTCGAATACCGATCTACCAGTTACCGTTATTTTCCTGATAAATCTGGAACTTGTTATATAACTGTAGATAAGAAGAACATACTCAATATGAATGATATCACTAGTTCAATCAAATGGTATCAGACGGAGTTGGAAATCAAAAATGATCCAGATATCCAAGTTCCTATCAGCAATGAAGAAATTGAAGCGATCAGAAAAGATACTAATGGGAATGTTCCGGAGGATCGTCTACAAGTAATAGCAAGAGGTAGAAAAATATCAGAGCATGCAAAGGAGCTTTTGTCAGCACAGGCCTTATTAAGCAAGTCTAATTTTAATGTTGTAGCTAATAAATTTTTAACTACTTCTATAGAGGACAGCTTAGAGAGTAATGATATCTTATTGAATATTCTAGCTTTAGTGGACAGACGAGTAGGAAAAAAGCGAATTTTAAACATGTCTGAGAAGATGAAGTTAAAGCATCCGATTGTGCAGTATTTTTATGAGTTACGGCGCAGTACGTTATGAAAAAAATAACTTTCAATAATGGGGACACTTCGTGTCAGGGTTGTTCTCACTGAAAACATGAATGAAGACTTGAAAGAAATCGGGGAAAAGTGGAGTGGAAAACAGGGCGAACCGGCTTCCATTATCATGTCTTTTCCCTGTTTTTTATATCGGGCTATACTGCATTGATTCCTACTTTGCAGGCTGGGTATCCCATTGCGAAATTGGACACAAGCCTAACGAAGGTGAATGAAACGGTTAAGGAAAATTCGCGGCTTGTGTACGACTCCATGCTAAAGGGGCTGCGTCAGGCTGTAGAACATGAGATCAAAATTGGGATTGGAACGGATGCCGCAATGTCTTACGTCACTCACTATGATATGTGGCGGGAACTAGACCACCATATGAGACAAACGAAACTGAATGCGGGTCAGGTCATCGAACGGGCAACAAAGTCTAATGCGGAAATCCTAGGCATTGATCACCTTACAGGGAGCATTGATATCGGAAAACAGGCGGATTTAATCGTGCTGGAGCACAACCCTTTGGACAACATAAAAGCTTTGTCGAATGTAGCTATGGTTATGGTGAGGGGCAATCTTATACCAATACCATCAGTGACCCGAATTCAGGAAGTGGACGAGCTGTTGGATTCAGTTTGGCAAAATTAAATCCATCCCGTAAACTCCAGTATAGACGCTTTGGCCGATTGTGCTTCGGATTGCGCCCCTTTACGCCATTCTTTAGGGGGCTCTCCGATAAGCCTGGAGAAGCATCGGTTGAAGCTGGAAATGGAGCGATAACCGACTTGCTCGGAGATTGAAAGAATGGAGTCTTCTGTGCTTTTTAACTGCTTGCAGGCCTCTTCGATTCGGGTGCTGTTTAGGAAATCGAGGGGCGACGTTCCCATAATCTCATGAAATTTTCTGCGGAAATGGGTTGTACTTAAATGGCATAGATCAGCCAAAAAATCAATGGTAACGGGCTTCATGTAATGTTTAGTGATGTACTCCAAAGCCGGAGAAATGACAAATTCGCTTTTCAAGCTATGCTCTGTTTCTTGATTTGCCATTGGTTCATTCCTAGAATGAATTCTAAGGAGCTCTATATAAAGGGATAGCAATAAGCCGTAGGCGCTTTCCTGATAGTAAGGGTTCTGTTGTTGTAATTCCTCTACGACCGAAGTCGCAAGTGTATACACCTTGGGATGCTGCTCCTTGTTTAATATACAGTTCGTTCCCTTCATCACCCACAAATTGGGCTCAAAGTTCCTGTAAGCGCTTTTAAAAGAATGTTGAAAAAGGTCCTCTGGCGAAAAAAAGATATAAGACCAAAGGCTGGCTGTATTTGGCGAACTATACGTGGTGTGAGGAAGATACCTGGGAATGAAAGTTACATCCCCGGCTTTGAAGGGGACAGTTTCTCCTTTGATCTCCATGAAGCCGCCATCCGAATAGCAAATACCAATCTCCAAATGGTTATGAAAATGAAGGTGCTCACTTTTAATATCTGAAATCTTCCAACGTTCACCACTTAATAGCAACACAGGAAAGTTGATGGGCAAGCTGTAGTGTCGGTATTCTATAACGGGCTTCTTTTTTCTGGGCATATTCAATACTCCCATTACTTGGATTTGAGTTGATTCTAGGTCAACGTTACATCAAGCTTAGCCAGCAGGTATACATCAGGATTTTGCAAAATTCGATTCCAATCGCTGCAAGGTGCAATATATAGACGAACTAGACCATGTCGATCTATATATTGTTTATTGGAAGTCGCTTATTGGATTTTTGCAAAATTCTCACATAAATGATTGAAATTGCGCAGTTTTGTTGCGAATGTGCTTAGATTGAGACTATTTTACTGCGTACAATGTAATAAGTAAAGCGTTTCCAAAACAGTGACGAACCGCTCTCAAGCGCCTTTGGGGGCGTGTGCACTAAGAGAGGGGAATAACAATGCTTCAATTAACTTATGACAAGGAAGAAATATTAAGAGTTATTGATAAAGTCGTCAGAAAAACGATGGCGATGGATTTAACATGGGATTGGCCCTGCGGTGTGGCTTATTATGGTGTATCCAGAGCCTATACCCAAACAGGAAATAAAGATTATTTAAATATGCTTGTCCAGTGGGCAGATGAATACATCGAGCTTGGTCTGCCGCACTGGACGGTAAACACATGTGCCATGGGTCATATGCTGATCACATTGTATGAAGAAACAGGGGACCAGAAATATTGGGATATTGTGATGAGCAAGGTGGATTACATCCAAAATAATGCTCTCCGGTTCGGAGATCGTGTTCTGCAGCATACGGTATCCACTGCTAATGATTTTCCAGAACAGGCATGGGCAGATACGTTGTTTATGGCGGCATTCTTTCTGCTCCGTGTAGGAACCAAATTAAAGGACGAGAAAATGATCCAGGATGCCTTAAATCAATATTACTGGCATATCAAATACCTGCAAGACCCTAGTAGCGGTCTCTGGTACCATGGCTACAACAATGTCCAACAGGATCATATGTCCGGATTTTTCTGGGGAAGAGCGAATGCTTGGGGAGCATATACCATGTCGCAAGTCAAAATTCATTTGAAAGACTGGTATTTGTATCCGCCGTGTATGGACGTGGAATGTTCCCTTCGGGATCAACTGGCGGCACTGAAAGGTGTCCAAACAGAGAACGGCTTATGGCGGACGGTACTGGATGACGAGGAGTCCTATGAAGAAGTATCTGCATCTTGCGGTATTGCGGCGGCCATGATCAATAACGGCAATCCGCTGCATACCAAATACGTGCAAAAGGCACTGAAGGGCATCTTGAACCATATTAGCGAAGACGGACGGGTACTGGGTGTATCGGGCGGCACAGCGGTTATGAAAGATCGGGAAGGGTATCGCAATATTCCAAAAGACTGGATTCAGGGCTGGGGACAAGGCTTGGCGTTGGCTTTTCTATCCGATATGTTGAATTAGGAGGGATCGAAGTTGTCTAAACAAGCAACGGGGGCCTTTACACTACCGGGGGAATCTGGTTATGAGGCGCTGACCCTGAAATTAGCTGAACGATGGGGTGCCGATGTCATCCGTGACAGTGATGGCACGCAATTGTCCGATGAGATTATAAACGCTGGATACGGCATTTATTCTACAATCTGTATCATCAGAGATCATAACGAGTGGGCGTCCCGCAATCTGGATAAGCTGCAGCAGTGTTTTTTAATTACGAATCCGAAGGTAGCTGTACAGGATTATGTATCCATCTATCTGATGGAGGATTTTTTTGCAGAACAATTCAAAGTGAATGATTCCAAAGAGGCGCTTAACTACTGGCAGGTTTTTGACAGAACGACCGGGGGAGAAGTTCCAAGAGAACAATGGAATTATGAAAGGGAATCCGGAAATGTGGTCATTACCGGAATTGCTTCTTGGCATAAATACACGGTAAGCTTCATGGTCTACCGGATCTGGGAAGAGATTTCCATGTACAATCACACCACGAATCATTGGGACAAAGAGCATTTGATGCAGATTGATCCTATTTATAAAGAAACGCAACAGTATCTGCTGGATTGGATGGAAGATTGGTGTCTTCATCATAAGGAAACCACGGTTGTCCGGTTTACCTCCTTATTTTATAACTTCGCCTGGATTTGGGGCAGCAATGAGCGCAATCGCCATCTGTTCTCTGATTGGGGGTCATACGATTTTACGGTAAGCTCAAGAGCGCTTGATCTATTTGCCAAGAGATATGGGTATTCGATGACTGCCGAGGATTTTGTGAATGGTGGAAAGTATCGCGTCACACATATCCCGGCTGAGCAGCGCAAGCTGGACTGGATGGCATTTATCAATGATTTTGTAATCGAATTTGGCAAGAAATTAATTGATATCGTGCATCAGCACGGCAAGCTGGCCTATGTGTTTTATGATGACAGTTGGGTTGGCATGGAGCCTTATAATGAACGTTTTCAAGAGTTTGGATTTGACGGATTGATCAAATGTGTGTTCTCAGGTTATGAGGCGAGGCTGTGTTCAGGTGTAAAAGTGAATATGCATGAGATTCGGCTGCATCCCTACTTATTTCCGGTTGGCTTAGGCGGGCTTCCTACCTTTATGGAAGGGGGCGACCCCACGCTGGATGCCAAAAAGTATTGGATTAATATCCGGCGCGCCCTGTTGAGGGAGCCTATTGACCGGACTGGACTGGGTGGATATTTGCATCTTGTAGAGCCTTACCCGGATTTTTGTGATTACATCGAAAAGATTGCCAACGAGTTCAGAGAAATCAAAGAACTGCATCATGAAGGCAAACCCTATCACATGAAGACGAAGGTAGCTATTCTGCACAGCTGGGGAAAATTGAGATCGTGGACCTTGTCTGGTCATTTCCACGAAACATATATGCATGATTTGATTCATATCAATGAGGCTTTATCCGGATTGCCGGTTGAAGTTCAGTTCATTGATTTTGACGATATCCGTCAGGGAATACTACAGGATTGTGATGTAGTGATTAATGCGGGCTCTGCTGGTACAGCATGGAGTGGCGGAAAGTACTGGGATGACAACAAATGTGTAGACTTACTGACCCAATGGGTTTATGAGGGCGGCACCTTTATTGGCATCAATCAGCCTTCAGCGGTTGAAGGTCATGACAGCTTTTTCAGAATGGCACATGTCCTCGGTCTGGATGAGGATACAGGCTCCAGAGTAGCTCATGGAAGATGGACATATGAGGTTAGGGATGAGTATGGTTTGGTGCCTGAAGGGGCAAGTATAACGCCGAATAATAGGATTTATTTTACGGATGGGTCAGCTGCGATAGCGGGTGAAACGAATGGAATGATAACACTATCCACTCATGCCTTCGGTAAAGGTAAGGGAATTTACCTTCCTTCCTTCGAATTCAGTTGGGAAAATACAAGATTGCTGCTGAATATAATCCGCTTTGCGGGTAATGAGCTCAATGAAACGAAGTATATTACGGATAACTTATATACAGAGTGTGCTTATTATCCAGAAAGTAAAATGTTGGTTGTTATTAACAATAGCGATCAACTGCAAAAAACAACGATTGAAACGGACTATGGCAAACAAACCATGGAGTTAGAACCATATGACACCATGATCACCCATATCGGCTTAACAAAATCGGTATAGGACATAAGAAGTAGCGGTATCAAGCCCTCCTTTATTTTAAGGAAGGGCTTTTTGTTTCAGCACCTCCAGAAAATCCAGCCAATTTACCGGGGATTTTGTCCATTCAAAAGCATTTAGTCCTTCATTAACTATAAGTATAACAATGAAGGAGATGATTTCTTTGCGAAAGGCAACTTTAGTGAAAATTAGAAAAGCGGAAGCAAAATTGGGGAAAAAACTGAAAAAAAGAAGCCATGTGGTTATGAATGTTAAAAAAGCCATTCGTGTAACTCAACTTGGAGATGGGTTTGCACGCTTCACTTTCGCTCCGGTCACTATTTCTCCTAATAGCTTTAGAAGCACTACGATTAACGGTAACGACTACAATCTGATTAGCGGTTCATGGATTTTCTCGGGAAATCAGCAAGGGTTTCTGCTCGATAACTATTCTGCGGCTGAAGACAGATGGTTCTTTACTGCATGGAATCCAACGGGAACCACAAGAACGGTATCTTATGCTGTTATCGCCAAACGGAAGCCATAATACCAATGTCATCGTTAGCAGGGAAAAGGAGCTTGAGGCTTCTTTTCCCTGCTAAATGTAGAGAGCATTTTGAACAAACCTTCGATGATCTTATAATTTTTGATAGTGGTTTAAGAGGTGCTCAACTCTTTCTTTAATAATCTGTTTTAAAGATTCAGGCTTCACGGATCGTACATAATGATCATATCTCATAAAGTAATTAGCGATAAACTCTTCTTCTCCAGGATTATAAAATCCTTTTATGACTGTTTTATGACCCTGTTCTATTTTCATAGAAGGATAATGTTCTTTATAAAAGATATCCTTGGCTTGTTCTACAATTTCTACTTCAAAATCAATGCTCTTCTCAGATTGATACATTTCTAATGAACGAATAAGGAGTTCATCTATAGAACAGTGAGAATTGATTTCCTCTTCTTCTATTGAGGTGATTCGATCACATCTGAAAACCCTATATTTGTTCGTATTTAACTCTATTCCAGTAGCGTACCATTGGCCAAACTTAGCGGAAATCTTGAAAAATTGAACATGATAACTTTTGTTCTGGTTATTTTTTGAATATTGAATCTTACAGTACGTCTCATTAAGAACGCTGGTTAGAATTTTATCTAAATAACGACTAATATGATTATGCTGATATATTTCAAATTGTAGAACCTTTTTCATTTTATGAATCTGGTTTATTTGTAATTTAGAAAGACAGTGTTCAAACTTTTCATTGAGTTTATTAACACTCAAATGAAAGGGTGTAGATTGATAAGCTTCTAAGGTTAGCATGGCAAAGTACAGAGCATACACTTCATCCATCGTAAAAATAATAGGGGATAACAGTCTGTTTTTTAAGATACCATATCGTCCATGTCGGCCATGTTCCGAATAAATAGGCATACCTAATTGTTCTAATGAACTAATATCACGTAGGGCTGTACTTTTTGAAATGTGGTATTTATCCATGAGATCATTTAAATTAAAGTACTCACGACTGTTTAAGTATCTAATCATGTCATTTAATCTTTCGGGTTTCTTCATACATAAATCTCCTTATAAAAGGTGTCATGTTTTGATACCTTTACAAATGATAATAGGTTCAAGGGAATATATCAAATCTATAAGATATCTACCTAAGAGCATGATAAAAAAGGAGATTGAACCCATGAGTACAACACTGGAAGTAGCTATTTTCTTATCCATGAACGGAAAAGCAAAGGAAGCCATAGCTTTTTACAAAAAACATTTTAACGCAGAGGAACGATTTCTTGTTACTTATCAGGACATGGCCAAACGTGACAGCTCAATACAGCTTACTGATGAAAATAAAGATTATATTTCTCATTCTGTCTTATTGATCGGAAGAACAAAGGTTATGATAGCAGAAGAACCAATGAATCCCAATGAGGAATATACCGTAGGGAATAACATTTCATTATGTATTCAAAGTGCTGACAGAGAAGAAATTGAACATTTTTATCATAGTCTAATAACAGATGAGCGAGTGAAAATCATTGTACCTTTATCTGGTAATGTGTTTAGCCAAGCCTACGGTATTGTAGAAGACCCGTTCGGTATCCAAATACAATTCATGTATGATCATCGATTATAATAAAAAAAGCAGGCTGAAAGGTACAACAGCATGGTGAAAAGTGGATAATAAATGGATAGAAGTAAAAACTAAAATGGGCAAATCCAAGATACCACAGCAGAAAAGGAGACACTATGACGGAGAAAAAAGAAATAGCTGATAAAATAGGGTGGAACTTCGACAACAGTTATTCTCGTCTGCCGGAATCCATGTTTACGAAGCTCAATCCAAATCCTGTTCGCTCACCAAAGCTGATCATTTTAAATCATCCGTTGGCAGTCTCACTGGGTTTGAACGAAAATGCTCTGCAAAGAGATGATGCCGTAGCGATATTGGCCGGCAATCAGGTTCCCGAGGGTGCTACGCCTCTTGCTCAAGCTTACGCAGGACATCAATTTGGGCATTTTAACATGCTAGGAGACGGCCGTGCTCTGCTGCTCGGCGAGCAGATCACTCCCTCGGGCAAACGGGTTGATATTCAGCTCAAGGGCTCAGGCAGAACGCCGTACTCCCGTCGTGGTGATGGCCGTGCGGCACTTGGGCCGATGCTCCGCGAATACATCATCAGCGAAGCGATGCATGCGCTAGGTATCGCTACCACCCGCAGCTTGGCGGTGGTAATCACGGGTGAGGCGATCGTCCGGGAAACAGAGCAGCCCGGTGCCATTCTGACTCGTGTGGCTGCCAGTCATCTTCGCGTCGGCACCTTTCAATATGTCTCAGCATGGGGCACGTCCCAAGATCTGCAGACTCTGGCTGATTACACATTGGAACGACACTATCCGGAAGTTGCCAATGACGAAAACCGTTACCTTTCACTGCTTCAGGAAGTGATTAAGCGTCAGGCGAAGCTGATCGCTCAATGGCAGCTGGTGGGTTTTATTCACGGAGTGATGAATACCGACAATATGACCCTTAGCGGAGAAACCATTGATTATGGTCCTTGCGCCTTTATGGATACCTATAATCCTGAGACGGTGTTCAGTTCCATCGACATGCAGGGCCGCTATGCTTATGTCAATCAGCCGCATATCGCTGCGTGGAATCTCGCGAGATTGGCGGAGACCCTCTTGCCACTGCTGCATGACAACAGAGAGCAGGCTGTCAAAATGGCCGAGGATGCAATTTCAGATTTTGCAAACATGTTTCGCCATCATTGGCTTGCGGGAATGCGGGCCAAATTGGGGATCTTTAACGAAGAGTCGCAGGATGAGTCCCTTATTGAGGATCTTCTTAAAATCATGCAGAAGCATCGCGCGGACTACACCAATACCTTCCGTGCCCTCACTTTAAACAAGCTGGAGGATACGGTTTTGTTCAGCACGGCGGATTTTACCCCGTGGCACGAGCAGTGGCAGGCGAGGCTGGACAGACAGCAGGAATCCGAAGCCTCCTCACATCAGCTGATGCGCAACAGCAATCCCGCAATTATCCCGCGCAACCATCGGGTAGAAGAAGCACTGGAGGCTGCGGTGGAACGAGAAGATTACCGAGTGATGGAGCAGCTTCTTGAAGTTCTTTCGAACCCTTATGCTTATTCTACCGAACAGGAAATTTACTCTACATTGCCTGAGGAATCCACTTGTCCTTACCGAACATTTTGCGGTACCTGATCTGTAGTAGTCATGTTGAACAATTGGCTGATAACGTATTTCATGCGTTGGTGGAGAAGAACGACTCTCTCTCACCAACGCATTTTGTTTTTATTTTGAATCTGTTCATTTACAGATGAGATCCACCACTTGCATCAATCAATTGACCCGTTATCCAGCGGCTATCCGTTGAGGCAAGAAAGGCAGCTATATCTGCAACATCTTCAGGCTCTCCCCAACGTTTAAAGGTCGAAAGGCCAGCGGCAAATTTCTGCCCGTCAGGATCTTGTAAGGTTCCGCTATTCATCTTTGTATTGATAATGCCTGGTTGGATGGCGTTGACGGTAATATGGCGGCTCCCAAGTTGATGAGCCAAAACGTGCGTTAGTGTGTCGATGGCCCCCTTTGACATGCTATATGCGAAAACACTAGGGGAGGCCACGCGTGTAACAAACGATGAGAGATTGATAATGCGGCCTCCATCTTTTAGACGCGGCAAAGCTTGCTGGGTAACAAAAAGAGGTGCTTTGACATTCATGTTCATGACTTCGTCAAAAGATTCTTCTGTTGTCTCTTCCAGAGGGACAATTTGACCTATTCCAGCGTTATTGACGAGAATATCAAACCGATTATCGCCTGTACATTCCCGAAGCGCTTCATCCAATTTCGCATATAAATCATGAATGCCGTTCAGGGCACTGAAGTCAGCACCAATCGTAAATGCAGCCCCTCCAAGTTGCTCAATTTGATGAACCACCTCATCTGCTTCTCTATGCCTTTTTCCGTAGTGTACTGCGACAATGGCCCCCTCCCGAGCCAGACGTAATGCAATGCCACGACCGATTCCTCGACTTGCACCAGTTACTAAAGCGATTTGACCTTTTAACTTACTCATGTCTTCATCTCCTTGTTTGGAATTCATGCATAGTTATATCACAAGGGTATGTTTGAAATGTTGCTCTTTCATTCGGAGCTTATGTTTTACACTGTATGGATATAGGCTTTAAACAAGCTTAATATCGTGATATTTATCATTGAAAAAACACGTATCTTCAACGCTCTAATGCATTACATTGAATTGACCAATGTTCAGTAAAATGAATCTCCTTCCTTTCCATTTCATGTCTAAAAATGTCTGCTAATTAGCAGTTGTATTTAGACGTTTTTTGTCATACAATGCATCTAATGCTACGGACTCGGTCTTAGAAACAGTAAGGTTTGGACGGCAAATAGGACGTGGTTGACTTTGTATATTTATGAATCGTGGAGCTACTGTGTAGTCGTTCGATCAACCACGTCAGTCTGAAAATTAATAATGTTTGGGGGCAGTTTTCCGGATCATTAGCATTTGATGACGAACATATACGAAGGGGAGCGTTCTTTTGGAATCGAAACAATTAACGAGAGGGCTGAAGCCACGACACGTTGAGTTGATTGCGCTTGGGGGCACGATTGGCGTTGGCTTGTTTATGGGATCGGCAAGTACGATAAAATGGGCAGGTCCTTCGGTGCTGTTGGCTTATCTCTTAGCTGGGATTATTATGTTTTTTGTCATGCGGATCATGGGGGAAATGCTGATTCTTGAACCGGTGACGGGCTCATTTGCTACCTTTGCTCATAAATACATCAGCCCTTTGGCCGGTTTCTTGACCGCTTGGAGCTATTGGTTCTTATGGGTTACTGTAGGAATGGCGGAGGTCACTGCGATTGGGGTATATGTGGGCTACTGGTTCCCGGATATCCCGCAATGGTTGCCGGCTTTGGCAGGTGTAATTATTATTGCGCTGGCCAATTTAGCGGCTGTGAAATTCTATGGAGAATTTGAGTTTTGGTTTGCGATGATTAAGATTATCGCTATTATCTTCATGCTAGTAGTTGGTACGGGGATGATCTTCTTTGGCCTCGGTAACGGCGGACAACCGATAGGTCTATCCAATCTAGTCAGCCATGGTGGTTTTTTTGCAGGAGGGTTAAAAGGGTTCCTATTTGCACTATGTATTGTAACGGCGGCTTACCAGGGGATTGAGATGGTAGGCATTACAGCGGGTGAAGCAGAAAATCCGAAAATGACCCTGCGAAAAGCTATTAAAAACATCATCTGGCGTATTCTGATTTTTTACGTAGGGGCAATCTTTGTCATTGTTACGATTTATCCTTGGAACCAAATTGGCGAGATTGGCAGCCCGTTTGTTCTGACTTTTGCCAAGGTGGGAATTGTAGCTGCTGCGGGTATTATTAACTTTGTTGTACTTACAGCTGCGATGTCAGGTTGCAACAGTGGTATTTATAGTGCGGGCAGAATGTTATATACATTGGCTAAGAACGGACAAGCTCCTAAGTTCTTCGGGAAGGTTTCCGCAAGCGGTGTCCCTAGAAATAGTATAATAACGACCATTTCATTGCTACTGGTAGGCGTGTTATTTAACTACCTAATGCCTGATTCCAAACTGTTTTTGTATATTTACAGCGCTAGTGTTCTCCCGGGTATGGTACCGTGGTTTGCATTAGCCATCAGTCAATTTAAATTCCGGAAAAAGTGGAAAAACGAAATGGAAGATCATAATTTTAAGTCTCGTTTTTTCCCGATCAGTAATTACATCACTATTATCTTTTTGTTGCTGGTAATCGTTGGAATGTGGTTTAATCCGGATACACGCTTGTCGTTGATTGTCGGGGCAACATTCATGGCGATCGTCGTTGTTGGATATTTTGTCTTTGGCATAGGAAAGCGGCAGAGAATTGAAGAATTAGAGAAACACGAATAGGCTGCTCAAGATGTAGTATTTGCCGAGTGTAATTCAGATGTCCTGAGTTGCACTCGGCTTTTCTTTTTATATGAAGAGGAATAGAGCAATGGGAAGGCTGTGAGTGAGCTACAGAAGGGTGTGATCATTGCAAAATAAAGCGAAGGTATCCCCAAGCTATACTTGGAGACACCTTCAAATTAAAACTGCTTTTACAACTTATTGATTTACCTAGCTTACATTGTGCTAATGTCAATCACGAATCTGTACTTCACATCAGATGCTAATACTCGTTTGTAGGCTTCGTCAATCTGGTCAGCTGATACCACTTCAATTTTAGGAACAATATTGTGTTTCGCACAGAAATCCAGCATTTCCTGTGTCTCGCGGATGCCTCCTATCATTGATCCTGCAAATGAACGGCGATGTCCGATAAGGGACATCACATTGAGTGACATCGGCTCGCCAGGGGCACCGACGTTCACCAAAGTTCCGTCAAGAGTGAGTAGTGCAAAATAAGCGTTCAGATCGATGTTGGCACTTACCGTATTAATAATCAAGTCAAAGCGTCCAGCCAGTTTTTCAAATGTTTCTGGCTCGCTTGTGGCATAATAGTGATCCGCGCCAAATTGCAAGCCATCTTCTTTTTTCTTTAATGTTTGTGATAGAACGGTTACCTCAGCACCCATAGCATGTGCGATCTTGATAGCCATATGGCCAAGGCCTCCCATACCCACAACTGCCACTTTCTTATCTGGGCCAGCTCCCCAGTGGTTTAACGGCGAATAAGTCGTAATACCTGCGCAAAGTAATGGAGCAGCCACGTCAAGCTCAATATTATCTGGAATTCTTACTACAAAATCCTCAGTTACGACAATGTGGGTGGAATACCCGCCTTGTGTAGGCTCGCCGTATTTGTCAACACCAGCGTAGGTAGGGACATTTCCTTTAAGGCAGTATTGTTCCTCTCCTTTACGACAGTTCTCGCATTCGCCACAGGAATCAACCATACAGCCAACTCCTACCCGGTCACCAACTGTGTACTTTGTAACTTCAGCTCCTACATCCGTAACAATCCCTGCAATTTCATGTCCAGGTACAAGTGGGTAGTTCACGGGTCCCCATTCGCCGTGAGCAGTGTGGATGTCAGAATGGCATATGCCAGCATATTTAATTTCAATCAATACATCATGTGAATCAAGATCCCGTCGTTTAATTTCAGCCGCTCGAAACGGTTTGTCTGGGCCGTCGACAGCTCGTGCTTTAGCAGTAATCATAAATAGCCTCCTAATTACTTATATTTTTCAAGAGAAAGTAATTGTATTGAATACAAAGTGAAAACTAAGTGAAGTCGATTGAAGTTTTCCTCTTGCAGATCAATGTTAATCCTTATAGTTAACTCTAAGTCAAGCAACTACCTATAATCCTTTTTAAAAATTATGCTAGGAGACTTTGACACTCCACCAATAGCTTGATAGAATCCCTTTATTCCTAGAGTTAACTCGAAGTCTATATCATTAAGGATAGGAGATACATGATGAAGACATATTCGATCAGCGAAGTTGCTAAAGAATTGAATCTTACAGCATATGCATTGCGTTACTACGACAAGGAGGGACTTATGCCTTTTGTAGAACGGACATCTAGCGGAACAAGATTATTTAAAGAATCCGATATTGACGCTTTAAAAATAATTGAATGTCTAAAATCCACCGGAATGCCGATCAAAGAAATTAAAAATTTCATTGATTGGTGTTCTGGGGGAGATTCCACACTACAACAAAGATATGACATGTTTTTGGAACGAAAAGCGACTGTAGAAGCACAAATGGAGGAACTAAGAAAAACAATGGAGGTTATTGAACATAAATGCTTATATTACAAAACTGCATTGGATGCCGGAACGGAAAATATTCATAAAAACAATAATATAGGGAGTCACATGACTAACTAACAGAAAAGACATAATTTATCCACACTTCCTTCTAATATTTAACTGTTAGTAGAATTATTGAAAAGCTATAATTCTAATGATGATTTGAGTGTATATGAAGAAAAGAGGTTGTGGGTATGAAGTTGAAAAAATGGCCAGTAGTATTCATGCTAGGTATTATCATGCTGGTATCCGTAGGGTGGAACAGTGGAATATCTTATGCAAAATATTATTACGAATACTCTTGGGATCAGTACAAGGGGACTGAAATCAAGACCTACAGGCTGACACCGGTAGCCGGTAGAGCTGGATTTATGGATCAGGAAAAGGCCTTTGCTGCGATTAGCAAAACCCCGAATGTGTATGGAAAGTTCAGTGGCTACCGAACAGAGAAAACAACTGAATTTGCAACCAAGAGTGTAACGGATGAGGTTTATAAATATGCAGTTGTTGATTTTAATACCGACAAGGAGCCAGAAACTGTAGAATACATTAATCCAAAAGACGGAATTCCTCATACATGGAACGGAACCGATGAGATTCGAATTTTTATGAGAGGATCTGAGGCAGCTTCGTTGGCTGAGCTGTTTTATGAGGGAACTCCAAGTGAAGAACGCTATCATTTTAATGCTGACGATGTATACTTAGTTGCATTCTGGTCCAGCGCAGCAAAACCAATCACTGGAATGTCTGCTGAAGCACTAGTTGAGGAAGGCCCCTCTACGCTTATAAACCGAGAGTGGGTAGCTCAAATAAAAGACAAAGATCCTGCTGCTTATCCACAAAACGGATCTTTAAAGGGCTACTTTTATATTTATAAGGGCTCTGAGTTGAAAAAGGATTAGAAAGAGAAGACAGAATTTAATAAGTGCATCTTACACAAAAAATGAGATAACATTTTGTATTCAGACGAATGCGGATACAGGTGTCATCTCTTTTTTTGTTTGTATACATGAATAAAATGATAACCCAAAGGTGATAAATATTTAATTGCCAATGAAAACCATTGTTTAGTGATAGGGAATTACGGCTTAAAAAAACAGGGTGAATGAGCAGGACAGCAGATTGCTCAAACCACTTTTTTTGCTGGCTTTATTCAATCCTAGAGAGATTATTCCGATAAACCAAGTATATACAGTTTGGTGTTAACAGTAATGAAAAATCGTTTGAAAACAAAAGAGATTTATTTTCAAAGTTGATATGAAGGTACAGGTGAAAGTGGCCCAGTGCCATCTCGTAAAGGAGGTGTAATGATCTCAAATAATGAACTGTGAAAAAAGGTTGAAACAAATTAGGCATTACATGGCTGGTTTACTGGCTGTCTGGTTGTTCTGTATACATAGTGCGCCTGTTTTTGCGAACAGAGCCTTTAACGATATCGAACATTCCTATGCAGCTGATGCGATTGAGGCCATGGCTGCTCAAGGTTATGTTACAGGTTATCAGGATGGGAGCTTTCGACCTTTACATTTTATCTCGCGTCAGGAATGGGCAAGCATTTTTGCTAAAACCTTAAAGCGAACATCGAATAACAGAGGCGTAACTTCTTTTCGGGATGTGTCACCATGGGCCTTACCTTATGTACAGGCCTTGCAGGAAGAGAGCATTACGAAAGGGATTAGCGATCAATTATTTGGTGCCAGGCACAATATGACCCGTCAGGATATGGCCGTTTGGTATGCCCGGTATTTTGGTGTTACCCGATCTGCTGGAATATCCAGTTTTGTGGATCAATCAGATATATCAGACTATGCACAAACGAGTGTATGGCTAATGGAACGGTTGGAGCTGATCGAGGGGGATACGAATCACTATTTCCATCCTAAAGAGTCTGTGAGACGGCAGGACGCCACGCTGGTTGCTTATCGGATATGGCTAGGCGGTGACGGTCTGAGAGAACGTGCCAAACGTTTGCTGGAGTCATTAGGAAATGGAGCTGCAACGATGCCTCAGGCGACCAGCCAACAAGAATCGCAGAAGATTGCGGTCGATTTGACACCGGAAATTAGGCAACAACCTGTGAATTCGGAAATTGAGGAGCCTAAAAGGCATCGCCCAAGACCTGATTCACCAGTCTCCCCGGTGACACCAATAGAGCCGAAACCGGAACCGCCAGTGACACCACCGAAACCGAAGCCGGAACCGCCGGTGATACCACCGAAGCCGAGACCGGACTCGCCAGTCACACCACCGGTGCCTAATCCCAAACCACCAGTAATTCCAGTAGATCCATCGGATCCTTCTTCGGATTTTCTGGTAGATGAAGTCGTAATCAAGGCGGAGGAGCTGGTAAATCAGCCGGAAACGTACTCTTCGTATCAGCTATCCTTTCAGCTCTACCATGAAGGGCGTCCAGTAAGCATTCCTGCTGCCAGCGTCACAAGTGTTACGTACACATTTAGTGATGAGTTAGGCGTGTTTGATGTACAAGGGAAAATCGCACATCCTGAAAATATTCCGGCTGCGGACAGCTTCATTCCTGTAGAGATGAAGGTCACTATTGCCAAACCTTATCAGGTCCTTACAGCTCAGACCAAGCTGATCGTGAAAGGGAAGACTCCGCCGGCAGAGCCACCGAATGTAATCAGGTCCGTATACTCGTCTACGTATACTATTTCAGAGGCTGCTGCTTTAGATCCCGCTGCTTGGAAAATGTCCTACGTATTTCATAATGCTAAAGGAGAGGTTATAGCTCCTGAAATGCTGCCGTCCGACTTGATACTTCGGGTAGAGGATTCCAGAGGAATATTTGACGAGGATGGAAAGATTGCCAATCTGCATTTGATTCCGGTAGTAAACTCGGTTATTCCATTAAAGCTCACGGTTGAGTCACCATCCCAAGGGATTCTTTTCACATCTGATGCGGAATTAACGGTAGAACCCGGGGAACGCAAGAAGCAATATTTTGCTGTCTCCATCATGCTGCAGGGAAGCGTGACTACCGTAGACCAAATCAAGCAATCTCGTCAATTGCTGATGGATCACTTTGGTCCCAACATCAAAGTGACGTGGGCGATGGAAAACGGATTTGTTTTTGTGGAATCGAACCGACCGCAGCTTAAACAGGTTCTGGATTACGTCGATCAGTATGGAGATGAAGTCGGGATACTGGCCGGGTATCCGAATAAGCTATACGAGTTACCTATTTGGGAAACCCGGATGGACGAGTGGCTGTATATGTACCGTTACAATGCATTCAATGAGCTGCACCAATCCGGTACAATGGGATCACCATCCGTGTTTGAAAGCATGGATACAGACCAATATCGGAAGTATCTGCCGAAATCATTGACCAGCTTTACGGTGAATCCCGAACAGACTCAATGGCTTAAGGATCACTATCGAATTACATCCGCGATGGGATGGTCGGCTACACAATATAATGTCAACGGCATGTATGGTGAGGGCTCACCTTTGATGCCTTACTGGTCTCATAAGGACAATCCAATTGTTCCCGCACAAGGAATCGCTGATAATAGCGGTACCGTATTCATGAACTCGGTTACGATTGATCCGATTGGGTCACGCTATACGAAAGATTCCTCACGCTGGACTCTTCATCCGGGTGATCCCTATGTGACGGAGACGGATGCGGCACCACAACTGTATATAGTACAGCAATATTTGGATAACCCTTATCAACGTATAAATACGGTAAACTACTTGTCTATTATTTTGGACATCAACGCACTTGCCAACACCCATAACATGGGTCCAATATGGGAGAACTTTGTGAATCATTTCCCGCTTGATCGCAAGGTCGAGATTGTGGGTGTTGACGGGCTGAAACAGATTTATGAATCGGTAGCAGGAGCTAATAATGATCATACTGAGTTTACGCTTATGTTTAGAGGTTCAGGAATAAAGACGGCTATGGATTCCAATAATTCACCGGCAAATCTGCGCTATTTGTGGACTGAAAATGCCTCACAGCGGATTATTTTATCCAAAGAGGATGGAGATGCGGCATGGTCCATTATTGACTTTACCGATTATACCTCAAAACCGGTTCCGAAGCTTGCTTACAGCCCGGAAAATAGTCACACGGACGTAAGCTATGTCACTGGAAGGAACTTCAAGCTATGTCCAACGGCTCCTTTAACAGTAGATGAAATTCAGCGTGTGAAAACTCGTTTGAAGGAAATCTATTTCGTGGAAGAAGTGAATTATCAGTAGGCGTTATGAAGTGACAGCACTTTTAGGAACTATAGTTTTATGTAAAGAGGGCGCCCCTAGCCATGGAAATGGCTTGGAGCGCCCTTTGTTTTTAATAAGGATATTCCGCGCTTTATACCCACTCCACAATCTGATCTACAGGTCGCCGAGTTTTGTCGCGCGGCTCGTTCAGGCGGTATCCAAAAGCCACCATACAAGAAATACCGAAATGCTCGGCATCCATAATGCCTTCTTCGGAGAGGATGCGTTCAATTTCTTGTTTATTAAAACCTTCGATAGGGCAGGAATCAATGCCGATTTGAGCTGCGGCAGTCATCATATTGCCCAGTGCGATATAGGTTTGTCGGCATGCCCACTCGAACATAGCTCTTTCATTTTCCTCAAGCGCAAAATCTGATTTTAGGAAGGCGTCATATACCTTCTCTTTGCCTTGCATCACTTCAGCAGGTAATTGCTGCACGTTTACCATCATATTCTTGATATAATCGGATGAAGCTACCATATCTTTAGGCAATCTGGAGAGAATAAGTACGAAATGGCTTGCTGTTGGCAACTGTTTTGTGGCCCCCCAGGAATAGGGCAACAGCTTCTCACGCATATCTTTACTTTGGACGACAACAAATTTCCAGGGTTCAAAGCCAAACGAGCTTGGGGATAAACGACCGGTTTCAAGAATAAACTCAAAATCGGAATCGCTAATTTTCTTATGACTATCAAATTCTTTTGTAGCATGTCTGAACTTGTATGCAGCCAAGATTTGATCTTTAGTGGTTGTTAAGGTTTCCATCGTGATTCCACTCCTTATGGTTGTGATTGAAATTGACGCTTACTAAGTGCATGACTAATATTAGAATATACATGACCATTTTTGAAGTACGCACATTAATGTGCTGTAGTATATAAAATGATACCAAGGAGGAGAAGGGCCAATGCGCAATCGGAAAGGCGGTTTTGGTGAATGTACCGCTGGGAATGATCAGGCGTGTCCTGTTGAGTACACGTTGGATGTGATTGGGGGCAAGTGGAAAGGGATTATTTTATACCATCTCATGTATGGGACTAAGCGATTTAGTGATTTTCGGCGGATCTGCCCGGGAATTACCCAGCGTATGCTGACACTCCAATTGCGCGAGCTGGAAGAGGACGGTGTCGTTCATCGTGAAGTCTACCAGCAGGTTCCGCCTAAGGTTGAATACTCTCTCACCGAGTTTGGAGAAACACTCATCCCGATTATTAATCTGATGAAGGATTGGGGAGAAGAATATAAAACAAAACAGCGATCACCGGAAAGCAGCCCTTCAGCAACCTAGCCCCAATTTGTAGGTTTAAGAAGCAGCCGCATCCAAAAGACCTGGCCATCATTTTGGCAGGTCTTTTTATTTTAAAAGTGAAATAATAAAAAGTTCGCTTTGCAGTTGACAGCAAGGATGACGCTTGATATATTTCTTACGATATTGATAATCATTATCATAATGGTATAAGGCTATTACCATATTACATAGGGGGCTAATAGGTTGAGGAAAAAATCGATATTTATGCTGGCTACTTTGATGCTTGTATTGGCTGTATTTATCAGCGCATGCGGCGGAAATAATACTGAAAGTAATCCCGCTTCATCGTCTAGAGATAAGCAAGAGTCGGCTACCACTGGAGAGACAAGGAACTTTAAAACGGTTAAAGGGGATATTGAGATTCCCGCTAAGCCACAGCGTATCGTAACGGATTTTTACGGCGGAGAACTGCTGTCTGTTGGTGCTAACGTGGTGGGTGTGGAGCCGACTGCGTTTCAAAATCCTTTTCTGACTGATTTGCTAAAGGAAAAAGGAACCAAGGAGGTAGGTGATCCAACCAATTTGGAGAAGACGCTGGAACTCAAACCCGATCTGATCGTGGTTATGAAGGATACGAATTATGAAGCTTTGTCTAAAATTGCACCTACCCTGTATATTCCGTACGGCACCACGACTAATATCTATGATACGGTCAAGCTGTTCGGCGATATCACTGGGGAAAAGGAGAAGGCTGAGCAATTTATCGCCGCCTTTGACAAAAAGGCTGCTGAAGGCCGCGCTCGTCTGAAAGGTGTTATTGACGAAAAGGCAACTTTCGGGTTGTATGAGCTGACGGACAAAAACGCACTTTGGATCTTTGGCGACAATGCAGGACGAGGCGGACAAGCCGTATACAATGCGCTCAAACTGAACATGCCGAAGAAGACAGCTAATTCCAAGGAACAAACTGTACAGCTTTCAATGGAGGTACTGCCGCAGTATGACGCAGATTACATGTTCCTGACAACCTATGATCCAGACAAAAAGGGAACCGCGCTTAAGCAACTGAAATCGTCCGCTGTGTGGGGCAATCTGCCTGCGGTGAAGAATAATAGAGTGTTCTTTAATGATTTTGATACGTACTATCGCTATGATCCGATCGCTATTACCGGACAGATTGATATGATTGTGGATATGCTGGTTGAAAGAGAGAAAGAAAATAAAGCTAAAAAATAGGTGAATTTTGTGTTGTAACGAAATGTCGAAGGCAGATAGGAAGTTGCATACTACACGCAGTATATAGCAATAAAAGACCAGTCCAACATAAATCATGTTTGGACTGGTCTTTTATATATTATTTCGTCGTAATTACGATAGTATCTTCTTTTTGTATCCAATCTACCTTGGCTCCCAGTGTCTCGCTGATGAGCCTCAGTGGAAGATAACCAATACCGTTCACCATGAAGGGTGGATTGGTGAGTTCTACAGATTTACCGTTCACTTTTGTTTGGCTGGTTTTAAAATTTATTTCTAGAGAGACGGGAGGGTCTCCCGCCTTGGACTGATTCATTTTCGCTATTTTGCTGTTGAAATCATAAGTGATGTCGGCTCCCAGTTGATCAAAAACAGAACGCAGGGGAATAAACGCCTGCCCATTGCGGGTAATCACACCGTTGCTTAGAGGGACAGGTGTACTGTTGAGACGGACGAGAATCGGCTTTTGTACAGGAACTGGCGTACTATAAAGAAATTCATAATCGCCTATGCCGAGTTGCGCGTGTTTGTTAACACCCCAGCCCCACAGTGCGTCGTTTGCCTTTTGCATGATGACGTGCCGTGGTCCTGCCTTGATGCTTTGAATATTTTGAGCAAGTAATGTAAAAGGGACATGGGAGGATAATTTTTCGCCATCTAGAGATGCAACATATACATTGCCAGCAGTGGTTAGAGCAAGAAGGGAGCGCTCAACGAAAAAGGCGTCTTTAACGTCCTTTACTCCTGTTAGCAGTACAGGGGTATTCGTGTTGTGATAGGTTGTATTGTCTAAGGCACCTGTAACTGTAGCCCCCCAGAACCATAGCCGACCTTGCTGATCAATGGCGAGATTGGAATACCTATTAGCCTTGATGGTCTTGATGCCCGATAAGGCTTGAATTTGCGATACGGATAGCGTTTCGGACGGAGCTGCATTTTTATCAAATTCTTTGGGCCACGTCCACACGGTACCATTCTTTTTTAAGGCTATATTTTTAGTAATTGCCGTAATGTCTTTTAATGGTGAAATAGGTTCGAAGCCCTGTAAGGCTGTTGTGTTTTTCCATACACTGCCGTCTTTCTTAAGAAATATCCAGCGTTCCTCATAATCCGGTCTTTCCTCATAGTAACTGACTATATCGGCAACCTCGTCGATGCCAGACAGAATTTGAAAAGGACTAAAGGTATTTTTATCTTCGAGTTGATCAGCGAGAAATATGCTGCCTTCGTTGGTCAGAGCGAGTACATGATCATTCAAACTACTTACAGCAGCGAGGTTCTGTAGTCCTTCCAGAGGAACAAACTTCACAGATTCAGAAATGTTGTTTCTAGGCACATACCAAGCAGAGTGGTCTTGCAAGGTAAATACCAGATCACCCTCGTTGATGATATTAGAGAATGTTTTTATTACGTTTGGCTTACCCTCTACACGAGTCGGTACGGATTGATTATAGCCCCACAGCCACAAGCTTCCATCGGATTGGATCAGACTTCCGGAATTATAGGAGCGAATATGCGATGTAGAATCATTTCCGGCCGCCCACACCCTGGGACTGATCAGTAATAACGTAATTATACTGAGTAATAGACCACGTCTTTTCATACGATTTTCCTCATTTCTTGATCAATGTGTATAAGAGAAAAAGTAATCTTAAAGAATATCCCTAATCCATAGACGAAGAAAGTATAGAAAAGTTTTCCAAATATAATGAATCAAAATAAAATAGCCTCCAAATCCAACCAATAAAGATGGATTTGGAGGCTATTTCTGTTAGCAAGTAGGTAGAATATATGGGTTAGCACAGCTAGAGCGCAGTATGAGCTAACTACTCGCGATTCGACTGCGTACGGTCAACAAGGTTTGCTCTTTAATTTGTCCGATTTCACGGAGGAGTGTGGCTGTTTTGGCTTCGTAGGATTGTTTGACATCCAAGTCTTTTAGCGAGGCAAGGTTAATATCAATGGTGAGCAGGGCGGATTGAGCGGCTGCTTCAAACAAAATCGCACCGATGCCCAGATCGGAGATCACATTTTTATTGGATATTTCCACAATGTTGTAGGCTTGTGATAGTCCGTCCCGGCATACTTCCAGCAGGCGCATAGGTACCTCAATGGCAGCAATCACAGCTGTTTGTAAGGAATGGGTGCGATAGCGCTTTTCTTCGTCTGTTTCTTTGGGCAAACGCAGCGCGGTCATGTACTGTTCAAAGGATTGGATGTCTGCGGCCATCAGTTCCTCACAATGCGTAGACAATCTTTCCATACTGCTAATGACTTGCACCATTTGTTCACGGAATTGCGTGTATTTTTCTCCTTGTGAAAGGTTGGCGGTCATGGAGGTCATCGCTGCGCCTAGTGCCGCAGCCAGCGCGGATACACTTCCTCCACCAGGGGTAGGCGCTGCACTTGCAGCTTCTTTCAGAAAATGTCCGATGGACTGGTTCCACGACAGTTCACTCATGAATAAACCACCTCTCTGGAGTAATGTTGCAGACGTATCGCTTTGAGCAGATTTTTGTACAAAATTGCAGTCGTTAAGGTGCCCACACCACCGGGAACGGGAGAAATGGCATGTACCTTTTCTACAACGTCCTGAGCAGCGTCCCCCACAATTTTACCCTCCAGCGTCTCATTAATTCCTGCATCCACGAGAATCAGACCTGGATGAACCATATCCTGCGTAATCACATCAGGACATCCGACTGCGACGAAGGCAATGTCTGCATGGCTCAGATGCTCTGCAATATCACGCGTACCTGCATGACAGGCGGTGACGGTGGCATTTTCTCTTTGCAGCATGTGGAAAAGGGGAAGTCCCACTGTTTGCCCGATGCCCACGAGCGTGACATTTTTGCCTGCCAAGGAGTGGCCGTAATGCTTGAGCAGTTCAATACAGGCTTGAGGTGTAGCGGGGTATAGTCCTGCGTCACCCGTAACGGTAGCCAGTTTGTTATCAGGTGTAATTCCATCAATATCCTTGTAGGGGGCGATGGACTGTTTAATAACGGAGGCAGAAAGATGTTGAGGAAGCGGGAGTTCCAGCATAATGCCATGTACATGGGATGCATCATTTAGGGTACCGATCACGTGCAGAAGTTCGGCTTCGCTTACATGACGATTAAAAGTATGGAGATGAAATGAGATGCCCAGCTTCTCTGCTATTTTTTGCTTGGTCCGTGCATAGTATGCAGATGCCGCATCACCCTCTATCAACAGGGTTGCCAGATGGGGACGGTGTCCTTGCTGTTTCATTTGCTCTACTTGGGAACGGATCGTTGCATACACTTGCTCAGCTGCTTCTTTGGATTTCATGATAATAGCCATAGTCCGAGCCTCCTCTGAATTTATCGCATAATGGAATCAACAGGGTGTCATGGTCTTAGAAAACGAAAAAAAGTATTTGCACAAGGTCGTCAAGACAGACGAATCCTCTGCAAATACTTCTCCCAGGCGAACGGTACGCTTGATTGTATGCTCCCTCGTGGTTCATTCCACTGACTTCGCCAGTCACATACAGCGTTATATATCTTATATTTTAACAAAATAACAGCAGAAAAGAAACCCGTGAACATTTGCCAAACAGGTTTGGTTAGTTGTCTATATGACAAATGTCATATGCCTGAACTGACGTTTATGACTACAGCAGATACAGCGGTCTCCTTATACTGAGCTTAGATCAACATGTACGCCTGACAGGATTAAGGTATGGGCTGCATTTTAAAGGAGGATCATAATGGGTATGACACAACTCCCGTTAGCTCAATTGAAAAAAAATATGGCTCCCTACGAGAAAATAAACACGAAATCCAGCGTTCTGCAACTGTTCAATACCTTGGGACCGCTGATCCTATTGTGGTATGCCGCTTATCTTAGCCTAGCGGTTTCTTACTGGCTGACGCTTCCCATTACCATTATTGCGGCAGGGTTTGTGGTACGGACGTTTATTATTTTTCACGATTGTGGTCATCAATCTTTTTTCAAAAGTCGCAAGCTGAACGATATTGTGGGAACGATTACAGGTATTATTACGCTCTGCCCTTATCACCAATGGAAAAATAGTCACGCGATCCACCATGCAACCAGCAGTAATCTGGATAAAAGAGGCACAGGTGATATGTGGGTGCTCACGGTAGAAGAGTACACAGCAGCTTCCACATGGACACGGCTGGCCTATCGTGTATATCGAAATCCTTGGGTTATGTTCGGCCTAGGTCCAATCTATACTTTTTTGATTTCCTATCGGTTTAATGTCAAGACAGCCAAACGTAAGGAAAAGATAAACACTTATGTGACGAATATATCCATTGTTGCATTGTATGCACTGTTGTGCTGGGCTATTGGTTGGCAGGCATTCCTTCTGGTACAGACGCCTATCTTTTTTGTCTCTGGTATGTTGGGAATCTGGCTGTTCTATGTGCAACACCAGTTTGAGGATTCGTATTTTGAGCATGATGAAGAGTGGAGTTATATTAATGCGGCCGTCGAGGGCAGTTCTTACTACAAGCTTCCTAAAGTATTGCAATGGATTACAGGTAATATTGGTTTTCATCATGTTCACCACTTGAGCCCGAAAGTACCAAATTACAATTTGGAAAAAGCGCATGAAGCGACACCGTTGCTGCAAAAGGCGACCACGATTACGGTGAGTAGCAGTCTGGAATCTTTAAAGTTCCGACTATGGGATGAAAGTACAAAGACCTTTCTGACCTTTAAACAAGTAAAGCCGCTGCTTAGCAAACGTGTTGGCGCTTCAAAGCCCATCCCTACGCCTGTTGTAGGCACGGAACGAAAATAACGTTGTACGGAAATTGGTATGATAAAATAAGGGGTATCTAAAGTAGAAAAGGGTGGCAGGATGCAAAAGTGGTATCAGATTTTCCAAAGAAATACGGGACTTAGCCCTTATGTGTGGGTTGTCTTTTATATCCTGCCCTTTTACTATTTTAGCTCTTCATCTACAAGTCATATTATTCTGGGAACTGCTATTATTTTGGTGTTTTTTGCTTGTTATGTACTGGCTTTTGTCTCTCAAGGCTGGCTCATATACTTTTGGACCAGTGTGCAGATTGCTATATCGATTACGATGACGCTGCTATTTAGCTATATGTACTTTTCCATATTTATCGCTTATCTGATTGGTAATATGAAAAGTAAGGCTGCATTTACGGCGCTGTATATTATTTTAATGGTGATTACGATTGGATTAATTAATTATGGGTTTGTTTCTCAAAATCCTGTATTCATTAAGCAGATTCCTTTTATCCTGCTCAATCTGATTGGTGTGATCCTCCTGCCGATTACGAACTTTAATCGCAACAAAAGTGATCGGCTTCAGGTCCAATTGGAGGATGCCAATAAAAAAATATCGGAATTGATTAAGTTGGAGGAACGGCAAAGAATCGCGCGTGACCTGCACGATACCTTGGGTCAGAAGCTGTCACTCATTGGACTGAAGAGCGATTTGGCGGGCAAGCTGCTGGACCAGTACCCGGAACGGGCTCATGCCGAAATTAGCGATGTTCGTCTTACGGCGAGAAGTGCGTTAAAAGAAGTACGAGAAATGGTTACTCAAATGCGCGGCATGAGACTAGAGGATGAACTGCTGCGTATTCGGCAAATTTTAAAGGCTGCTCACATCGAACTGACCTTGGAGGGCGACCCGAAGCTGGAGCATACGTCATTAATGAATGAAAATGTGCTGAGTATGTGTATGAAGGAAGCCGTAACCAATGTAGTGAAACACAGTGGAGCTACCGCTTGCTCCATCACCATTGAGCCGTCTCGTAAGGAATTGACCCTGCGGATTCAGGATAATGGAGTTGGTATTATGGGAGAAAATGCAGTCTTTCGGGGACATGGTCTGCAAGGCATGAAGGAAAGGCTCGAATTCGTGAACGGATGTATGGAACTGCGTTCAGATCAGGGAACGACCCTGGTCATTAAAGTGCCTAACATCACTGAAAAGCCGAATGAGGAGGTGGGGCCATGATTCGAATCGTCATCGCAGAAGACCAGCGTATGCTGCTGGGTGCTCTAGCCTCCCTGTTGGACTTGGAAGAAGACATGAAAGTAGTCGGAAAAGCAAGCAACGGGGAAGAAGCTATAGAACTGGTGAAGCAACATCAGCCAGACATATGCATTATGGACATCGAAATGCCTATCAAGAGCGGATTGGATGCGGCAGAGGAACTCAAAGGCTTGAATTGCAAGGTGCTTATTTTAACAACGTTTGCTCGCCCCGGGTATTTTGAACGAGCGATTAAGGCGGGCACACACGGTTATTTACTCAAGGATAGTCCCAGTGAAGAACTGGCTTCCTCCATTCGCAGTATTATGGCAGGTCGGCGTATTTACGCTCCAGAACTGGTTGATGATGCTTACGCCGAGGTCAACCCGCTGACTGAGCGTGAAAAGACCGTTTTGGCGCTTATTGCTGACGGAAAGAACACCAAAGAAATTGCTGGTGAACTGTATTTAACAACAGGGACAGTGCGGAATTATATTTCAGTCATTCTCGATAAGCTGGGTGTCAGCAACCGGATTGAGGCCATTACACGTTTTAATGAAAAAGGTTGGTTTAAATGAGAGACAGACAAAATATTAAGCAGGACAGGGACGCTATGAATCCAAACATAGCTGCTCTGTTTTTTTGTTTTATCCATAGATTTGCTATGCCTCTAGCGTACTTCCTTGTGATACAATAGGATAGTTGTCCACAGGATGGACCCGGAGTACAAGGAGGAGCAGAACCGCATGAAACAAGCCCCGTTTATAGCCGTTGAAGGGCCGATTGGAGCCGGCAAGACGACGTTGGCTTCGATGCTTTCAACCGAGCTACATTTGCCGATGATCAAAGAGATTGTCGAGGAAAACCCGTTTCTCGATAAATTCTATCAAAATATAGATGAGTGGAGCTTTCAGCTGGAAATGTTCTTTCTCTGCAATCGATATAAGCAGCTAGAGGATACTGGCCTGCAATATATCGAGAAAGCTCAGCCTGTGATTTCAGATTACCATATCTATAAAAATCTGATTTTTGCTGAACGTACACTTAAAGGTGTAAAACTCGAAAAATATCGCCAAATCTATCATTTGCTCACCGATGATATGCCTAAGCCGGACATTATCGTTTATATTAGAGCAGATTTGGATACGTTGCTGAGCAGAATCCGTAAGCGCGGACGCTCCTTTGAACAGGAGATGGACCCTGCCTATCTGGAGCAATTGATTACGGATTATGATAAAGGCATTCAGTTTCTCGCCGAACAGTCACCTGCCCCACGTATATTGACCGTGAACGGGAATGAAATTGATTTTGTAGAAAACCAGGCACAATTTGAACAAATTGTTTCCGATGTAAAGGAGCTTATATAGTGAATAATTACAACATTCCTGCAAATGCCCTGATTACGGTAGCGGGTACGGTAGGTGTAGGTAAATCCACGTTAACAGGTGCTTTGGCCAGTCGTCTTGGTTTTAAAACCTCGTTAGAGCAAGTCGATCATAATCCGTATCTGGAGAAGTTTTATCACGACTTCGAACGATGGAGCTTTCATCTGCAAATCTATTTTCTCGCGGAACGCTTCAAGGAGCAAAAGAACATTTTCTTGTCTGGTGGAGGTTTTGTGCAGGATCGTTCCATTTATGAGGATACGGGTATTTTTGCGAAAATGCATGCTGATCAGGGAACAATGAACCCTACCGATTACGAAACATATACTAGCCTGTTTGAGGCGATGGTCATGACCCCGTTCTTTCCGCACCCTGATGTGCTGATCTATCTGGAAGGCAGCTTGCCCTCCATACTGAGTCGGATCGAAGAACGCGGCCGCGAAATGGAAATCCAGACCGAGCGATCCTATTGGGAGCAAATGCATCGCAGATATTCCAATTGGATCAACGAATTTGATGCCTGTCCTGTACTGCGTCTAAACATTGATGAGTACGATGTACACGACCCTGCCTCCATGGATGCCATTTTGACAGAAGTGGGCAAGGTAATCTCCACAAAGTAGAGATATAACCCCAAAAAGCATACAAGGACTGTGGTACAATCAGTATAAATTAAGCTGATAGACCACAGTCTTTTTTAATATGTGGAAGCATGAGGGATGACAGGCGGTAGAGTGGACAAGTCTTGGCTGGAATGCGAGAATAGGACATATATTATTTGTAATGACTCACGGGAAAGGATGGGATACTGTGATGCGTTTTGGTATCGTTGGAACGAACTGGATAACAGAAAGATTTATTCAAGCTGCGATAGAGACAGACGAATTTTCCCTGACCGCGGTGTACTCACGCACAGAAGAGAAAGGCCAAGCCTTTGCTGCCAAATATAACAGCCAGCCGGAGGTTTTTACAGATCTGGCCCAAATGGCTGCAAGTGACCAAGTGGACGCCGTATATATTGCCAGTCCCAATTCCTTACACGCGGAGCAAGCGATCTTATGCATGAATCATGGAAAGCATGTGCTGTGTGAGAAGCCTTTTGCTTCTAATGCAGCAGAGGTGCAGAGCATGATCGAAGCCGCGCGCAACAACGATGTTCTGTTGATGGAGGCTGTTAAATCCACGCTTATGCCCAACTTTAAAATTATAAAGGATCATATGTATAAAATAGGCCGGGTTCGGCGTTATTTTGCAAGTTACTGTCAATACTCTTCACGCTTTGATGCTTTTAAGCAGGGTAAGGTGCTGAATGCCTTTAATCCGGCTTTTTCAAATGGTTCCTTGATGGATCTGGGAGTGTATTGTTTGTATCCGATGGTGGCATTGTTCGGCAAACCGGATGAGATCCGAGCGGTGGGTGTGCTGTTATCCTCTGGTGTGGACGGCGAGGGCAGCATCGTGATGAAGTATCCGGATATGGATGCGATCGTCATGCATTCCAAAATTACAGATTCCTATTTGCCTGCCGAAATTCAGGGTGAGTATGGAACGATGGTGATCGACAAAATCAGCCAGCCCTATGAGGTGAAAATTCATTATCGGGACGGCACGATTGAGGATTTGACCAAGGCTCAGACGCGTGAGCCCATGTATTATGAAATTCGGGAATTTATGGATCTGATCAAGAGTGGGGAACGCAACAGTTCTATTAACTCTTTGGAGTGTTCACTGGCAGTCGCTGAAGTGATGGAGGAGGCAAGACAACAATTTGGCCTTCGTTATGAAGCGGATTTGAAAAATACTTCTGCGCATTAGTCTGTGGCGCATAATCAAGATTAACAATGCACAAAAGGCTGCCGATTTTGCATAACTTTGCAAATATACGGTTAGCCTTATTTGGCTTTGTAGGTCTAAAAAGGTAATCCATGGTGATGACGAGAGTAAGCAGATTGTATTCTTTTTTTATTGACAGATTCTCTTTCATGTCTTAAGGTGTTAACAATACATGATCAATATCAGTTAAATTATCCCATTTTCGTCCACGAAGATTAGGGAGTTTTTTTTTAGTTTTAAATCCGATTAAATCAACCGGATTACTAAATAAGATGGAGGAATACATCAATTGTAGGCGCAAGGGGGAAGCGGTTTGATAAAGTTTGAGCAAGTTAGCAAAATATTTTCCTTACCCAATCGTAAGGTAAATGCACTGGAAGAGGTATCGCTATCGGTTGGAAAGGGAGAAATTTTCGGCGTGATTGGCTTTAGTGGTGCGGGCAAAAGTACGCTACTGAGGCTTGTCAATCTACTGGAGCGTCCCTCAGAGGGACGGATTGTCGTTAATGATCAGGATATTACCCAGATACGTCCCAAGGAGCTGAGGAATTTAAGAAGGCGGATCGGGATGGTATTCCAAACCTTTAATCTGTTTAACTCTCGTACTGTGTACGGGAATTTGGCTTATCCGCTAAAACTGGCTAAACTGCCTAAGGCTCAGATCGATGTCCGTGTTAAGGAATTGCTACAATTTGTTGGATTGGAGGACAAAGCGGATTCCTATCCAGAGCAGCTATCTGGTGGGCAAAAGCAGCGGGTCGGCATTGCCAGAGCACTGGCGAATTCGCCTGATATTCTGATCTGTGATGAAGCGACCTCAGCACTCGATCCGGAAACGACAGAAGACATATTGAGGCTGCTGAAAAAAGTAAATGAGGATTATCAGATTACCATTTTGCTCATTACCCATGAAATGAATGTGATTCGTAGTATTTGTGATCGTGTGGCAGTAATGGAGAATGGTAGGGTGATTGAGCAAGGGAGTGTATTCGATGTATTTGCCAATCCACAGACGAAGACGACGAAAAATTTTATTCGTTCTGTACTGAATGACCAACTCTCACCCAAGCTGCTGGACAAGATTCGGGAGCATCACGTCGGCCGATTGTACAGACTTGTTTTTCGAGATGGGGCGACAAGTGAACCAGTGCTCTCAAGAGCGACACGTAAGTATAATCTGGATTACAACATTGTATATGGAAGCATTAATGAGCTGCAGGGGGCGCTGTTTGGAAGTTTAATTGTTGAATTAATCGGTGCAGAGGATGAAGTTAACAAGGTCGTGGAGGAACTGCGAACGACGGTGGAAGTCAGGGAGGTGGTCGATCATGAGAGTTAATTGGGATACGTTTTGGCTTAAGATCGTGGAGGCTACAGGGGAAACGCTTTTAATGGTTGTTGTCACGCTGATTTTTGCTAGTATTCTGGGACTTATGATTGGTTTAGTGCTGTATGTGACACGAAAAGGGAGCTTGTTTGAAAACAAATTTGTGTTTATGTCTCTAAACCTGCTGATTAATATCATTCGCCCGATTCCGTTTATTATTTTTTTAGTGGCGATTAGTCCGGTTACACGTTTAGTCATAGGAACTACGATTGGCACCTCGGCAGCTATTTTTCCAATGACTATTGTAGCAGCTTTTGCAGTTGCAAGAATTGTAGAAAACAATCTGGTCTCCATTGATCCAGGGATGATCGAAGCAGCCAAGGCGCTGGGGGCAACTCCCTTTCAGATCATCACGGGTGTGCTGATTCGGGAAGCACTGGGACCTTTAATTCTTGGTTTGACGTTTATTACGGTGGCCTTGATCGATTTCTCTGCTATGGCTGGCACTGTGGGCGGAGGGGGTCTCGGGAATCTGGCCATGACCTATGGTTATCAACGATTCGATACTTCGGTTATGATCGTCACGATTGTTTTGCTGATCGTCTTTGTACAGGTCGCCCAATATGCGGGGAACTACTTGTCTCGTAAATTCCTACGTCGTTAATTGGAAAACAAGGATTATACATAATGATAAAGGAGAAATGAAAATGAAAAAAATATTTCGCTTAGGTTTGCTGGCTATTCTTAGTGTCTCGGTTCTTTCTGCTTGCTCAGCTAATGGTTCAGGCTCCAATGGTAATGAAAAAGTACATGTTAAAATTGGGGTTTCAGGATCAGAGGATACGTATTGGGATGTGCTTAAGAAGAAAGCAGAAGCCAAAAACATTGAAATTGAGCTGATCAGCTTTTCGGATTATACCTTACCCAATAAGGCACTTGCGAATAAAGAGGTGGATTTGAATTCCTTTCAGCATTTGGCCTTTCTCAGCCAATTTAATGTAGAAAATGATGTGAATCTCGTCCCTATTGGTGCAACGATTATCGCTCCCATGGCGCTGTACTCCGAAAAATTCAAAAACGTATCGGATATTCCTGCTGGCTCCAAAATTGCTATACCGGATGACCCCTCCAACCAGGGACGGGCTTTGAAATTGCTCCAGTCTGCCGGATTGATTACATTGAAGCAAGGCTCAGGCCTGTATCCGACCCCAGATGAGATCGAAGGGAATCCCAAAAAGCTAGAGATTGTTCCTGTTGTCGCCCAACAGACGCCGCGCGTCTTGTCTGATGTAGCTGCCTCAGCCGTGAACAGCGGTGTTGCTACGGATGCCGGGCTCAAGCTGGATGGAGCCATTTACAAGGATGATGCAAGCAGTGAAGAAGCGAAGCCATATGTGAACGTGTTTGCTGCCCGTGCAGAGGATAAAGATAATGCGACCTACAAGACGATCGTGGATTTGTACCATGACGCTGATGTAGCCGAGGCTGTAAAGCAGGATTCCAAAGGAGCTAATGTCGTAGTAGACCAGTCTGCCGAGGAGCTGCAGGCTACATTGGATAAGCTGGTGGCGGATGTTAAAGCGCAAAAGAAATAAGGATATCTGATAGAAGTTAACTTGGAAGCATATAAAAACTACTATTATTGAAATGAGGAGAGATTGCGATGAGTACAGCGAATACGGTGGATACCCAAAGACAGCGGATTATTGAGAAAATTGAGGAGTCTCGTCAGCTCTACACGGAGACGAGCCGGTTTATTCACGCTAATCCCGAAATCGGCAATCAGGAATTTCAAGCTTCCAAGGCACTGACGGGTATTTTGGAGCAAGCGGGATTTGAGGTAACCCGTAATGTAGCGGGACACGAAACCGGATTTGTTGCTCGCAAGACTTCGGCTAGACCAGGTCCGAAAATTGGATATCTGGCTGAATATGATGCACTGCCCGGTCTGGGCCATGCTTGCGGCCACAATATTATCGGGACCGCAAGTACGGCAGCAGCTATCGCTTTGGCACAGGTGATTGATGAGACGGGGGGCGAGGTGTATGTGTTCGGTACTCCTGCGGAAGAAGGCGGTCCTAATGGAAGTGCAAAAGGCAGCTTCGTGAAGCACGGGCTGTTCGAAGGAATTGATGCTGCGCTGATGGTTCATCCATCAGGTGTGACCCGGCTGACCTCACCGAGCCTGGCAGTTGACCCGCTAGACTTTCATTTTTACGGCAAAGCGGCTCATGCCGCAGGATCACCAGAGCAGGGAATCAATGCGCTCGATGCGGTGCTGCAATTGTTCAGCGGGATCAATGCTTTGCGCCAGCAACTGCCGACCGATGTGCGTATTCATGGCATCATTACGCATGGAGGTGACGCACCCAATATCATTCCGGATTATGCGTCGGCGCGCTTTTTCATTCGGGCAAGCACTTGGCAGCGCACAGAGGAGGTTTCCACGAAAGTTCGCCACATAGCTGACGCTGCTGCTTTGGCAACGGGAGCCACTGTGAAAATCGAACGTTTTCAAAATGAAGTGCGCGACTTCATACTGAACGATACGCTGGACGAGGTCGTCGGTCGTGAACTGGAAGCGCTGGGAGAACAGGTGGATCGTGGCCCTCGTGCCGGGCTGGGTTCGACAGATGCGGGAAATGTGAGTCATGTTGTCCCAACTGCACATGCTTACATTAAAATCGGCCCGGATGATCTCATCGCTCATACGGTAGAGTTCCGGGAAGCAGCGGGTTCTGTCAAGGGAGAGGAAGCCTTGGTGACTGGAGCCAAAGCGTTAGCCTTGTCAGGCTTGGAGCTACTGGTGAATGAAACCCTGCTGGTTGCGGTGAAGGAGGATTTTAAGCGTACGCATCCAGCGGCGCAGTAAGCATCAGCGCTTTAATAACTTCTATCCTAATAGCATAAAGAGGATATCTTACTGTCTTGTTGACTGTAAAGATATCCTTTTTTATTTTTACAAAGCACTGCATCTCAGCAAATAACGTATTAACAATTGATTGTTATGATCATGTTTATAACTTTTACATATTAACTGCACAGAGGAGTGTACACATGTTTAAGAAGTTTCAAAAATGGTCAGCAACATCTATGTCTGTTGCTCTTGCACTAGGTTTGATTACTGGCATGTCAGCTTTGCCTGTTCATGCTGAGTCACCAGGGAACACAGATCAAGGTATTAGTAAAGTTACAGCTACATTTTATGGAGACACCAAAGCCTCCAAAGGATTTACCTGGTATACCTCAAAACTTTTCACGAAGAGCACGGTTCAAGTAACCAAGAAAACCGCTTCTGAAGCTGATTTTACGAGTGCTCTTACATTCGAAGGTACTTCCTCTCCATCAACCAATTCTCCAGAAGAGCTTGTCCATAAAGCCGTAGCAACAGGTCTTCAAGCGGACACAGCTTATTATTATCGTGTGGGTGATGCAGCGCGTGGGATATGGAGCGAAACAGGTACGTTCCAAACAGCTCCTAAGAGTGGTGAATTTACCTTCATTGATCTAGCTGATACACAAGCAAAAAGCGAAGATGAAGCCATATTGTCTTCACAGACGCTCGAAAAAGCACTTCAAACCGTAGGTAATGCTCAGTTTGTAGTTCACAACGGGGATATCGTAGATACCGGTACCAAAGAAGAGCAGTGGAACTGGTTGTTGGGGCATTCACAAAAAAGCCTTTTGAATACAACCATTGTTCCCTCAGCAGGTAATCATGAGGATGAGAACTACGCTTTTTATGATCACTTTAATATTAACCAACCAGCTGGTTCAGCTACTAAAACAGGAGCGTACTACTCCTTTGATTACAGCAATGCTCACTTTATCGTACTGAACTCCAATGAGGACTCAGAGAAATATGCCAATTTTTCTGAAGACCAAGTCGAATGGTTAAAGAAAGATGCTGCGGCAGCCAAAAAGGCAGGTGCAAAGTGGATCATTGTGAATATTCATAAAGGTCCTTACACTACCTCTAACCATGCAACAGATGCTGACATCATGGATAACAATGGAGTTCGTAACCAAATCGCTCCACTCATGGACAAACTTGATATCGACTTTGTCGTGCAGGGGCATGATCATATTTATGCTCGGACGAAACCAATCAACCAAGAGGGTAAAGCAACAACGCCAACCAAATTAAAAGATAGATTAAATGAAAAGACGATTGAATATAGTGTGAATCCGGATGGAAGTATCTATGTCATCCCGGCAACCGCTGGCCCCAAGGTCTACTACAAAAACCCAAGTGAAAAACCTGGAGATAAGTACTATAATCTCTTTGAACTAGCTGAAGAGAATCATGCGGCAGTTTATGGCCCAGATCCGAGTGACAATCGTAGACCTGTACGAGGACAGGTACAAAATTTTGTGGGCATCACCGTAGACGAAAATAAACTTACAGCTGTAACGTATGAAATTGATCAAAACAAAAATGATGCCAAACCTTTTATTGTGGATCAGTTCGGAATCATCAAAAAATATTAGTATATTTTGATTCAATGGTTTCCAAATAATCTCTAAATGATCATACAAGGATATCCTACAGTCTGTTTGGCTGCAAGGATATCCTTTTTCATTTCCTTATAGGGCCGGGACTTTCTTATAGAGAGACATCTGAAGTGGTGCTTGTAATACTTACGCCCTGTTCGGAAGCGGGTACATCGTACATAATGCTATTAACAGTCCAAAGTTTAAAAGTAGAGTATTCAATTTTACATAGATAATTTTTTTGCAAAATAAGGGAGGATACAACGATGGCTTATCAAGAAATGAATGGAGTACGCGTATGGGGAGCACCTGATCCGGGGGCACTATCTCAAGCCCGCACATGTGCCGAAAATGGCAATGTGATTCAGGCGCTGCTGATGGCAGATCATCATAAAGGCTACAGTCAGCCGATTGGTGGTGTGGTGGTATATGACGGACAAATTTCACCTTCAGGTGTGGGATATGATATCGGCTGTGGAAATAAGGCGGTAAGAACCAAGCTGTCTGCAGCAGATATTATGCCGCGTATTTCAACCGTGATGAATGAGATTGCACGTCAGATTTCGTTTGGCGTAGGTCGTGTGAATGAGGTTCAGGTAGACCATGAGCTGTTCGATGACCCGGATTGGGCGGTATATGCAGCGATTGGGAAGCAAGAGCATAATAAACTGAAGACCTTGGCGAGAGAACAGCTGGGTACAGTAGGAAGTGGCAATCATTTTGTTGATGTATTTGTGGAGGAAGCGACAGGACAGGTCTGGATTGCCAATCATTTCGGCAGCCGGGGCTTTGGTCACAAAACAGCAAGCGGGTTTCTAAATTTGGCCGCAGGACGGGAGTTCCTTGGAAAGGCGCCAGGAGAACATATGGATCAGCCGCCTGTGCTGCTGGATATGAACAGTGAGCTGGGGGATATGTACTACCGTGCGATGCGCCTTGCCGGACGTTATGCTTATGCCGGACGCGACTATGTGATAGAACAAGTGCTTGGTATTTTGGGGACTGAAGCGGACTTTACGGTGCATAACCACCATAATTACGCGTGGAAAGAACAGCATGATGGACGCGACACCATTGTGGTCCGCAAAGGTGCAACCCCCTCGGCCCCTGGTCAAATGGGCTTTATTGGAGGAAGCATGGGCGATATCTCGGTGATTGTACGTGGAAAAGATTCGGTAGAAAATCGGGATTCCTACTATAGTACAGTTCATGGTGCAGGGCGTATTATGAGTCGTACCCAGGCAGCTGGTAAAATGAATTGGAAAACCCGTACGCGTAGCGGTGGGCAGATTACGGACCTACAGATGAAGGAGGCCGTTCGAAACTACGGTGTCGAGCTGCGCGGAGCAGGTACTGATGAGAGTCCGTTCGTCTACCGCAAACTGCGTGAGGTGCTGGACGCTCATTCCGAGACCGTGGAAGTTATGCATGTGCTGAAGCCGATCGGGGTATGCATGGCTGGGGCCAATGAGTTTGACCCTTATAAGGATTAATGAAATGATTTAACAATAAAAAGGGACTATACCCGACAGGAATGATCATTCGTCGGGCATAGTCCTTCTGAGTTATGTAGTGCCTCTCAATCTTACAGTTGATCAGCAAAAAGCTGTTCTTTAATATAAGCGACAGGCATTTCTTGTCCTGTCCATAATTCGAAGGCAAGTGCGCCCTGCCACAGCATCATGCCCAGACCGTTAATGGCGGTTGCACCTACAGACTCAGCTTGTTCCATCAGCTTGGATTTGGCTGGGCTGTATACAACATCGGTCACGATCAGGTCGGAACGAAGCATGGACACATCCTCAATGACACTTTTACCTTCCAGCGGTTTCATACCCACACCTGTACCGTTAGCGAAAATATGACTTGTAAGAATCTCTTCACGTAGCTTCTCTTGATTCTCTAATGCATAGATATTCGCTTTGACTTGGGTATGTTTCATCTCTTCATTAATAATACGAACATTCTCTTCCGCCCGGGCAAAGAACTGGTCATTACGAGCGAAAATTGAAATTTCAGCGAGACCAGCCCGAGCGGCTTCAATAGCAATCGGCGTTGCAGCACCGCCTGAACCGACGAGTGTCATTTTCTTACCTTTCAGATCAATGCCGTGCTCCTGTAAGTTGCGAACATAACCAGATCCATCTGTACTGTAGCCTTTCAGCTTACCATCCGTATTCACGACGGTATTGACAGCACCTGTAAATTTAGCGCTGTCGTCCAGCTCGTCAAGGTACTGTAAGATCGCTGTTTTGTTAGGCATGGACACGTTGTAGCCGCGTATGTTTAGAGCGCGCATCCCACGTACTACTTCTTCGAGTTGTTCATTGCCTACTTCAAAGGCCATATATGCGTTGTTCAGCCCCAGTTTTTCAAACGCAAGATTATGCATAGCCGGGGACAAAGAGTGTCCGATCGGTGTAGCAAGCAGTCCGATTAATTGTGTTCTTCCGTCAATACGTCCAGCATTTTTCATAATAAGCCTCCAAGTGATCTGTGTAGTTTAATGAAACACTTTTTTATATCGATAAGCAACAAACACGGCCAGCAAAATGCTGACTACGGCAATCGCAATATCCAGAATGAATACCGAGGTAATTCCCAGACTTTTGGACATGCTCCCGGTAGCCAAAGGCATCAGGATGAACGATAGGCTGGCTGCTATGTTCACGAGAGAAGTCGTAGTTCCTTTGTTCTTGCGGAAAAATTCCGTCATAACCGTGAGGGCAATTTGGAATATGCCTGCGGTGGACAAGCCGATTAAGAATGAACTGATCAAAGTAGCGACAGGATTGTGCCATACAATTAAAGCCAGCAAAGAAAGCAGGGCAATAAGCGGGTACACAATCATGACGGTAATGGGCTTAATGAATCTACCAAGTACCACAGCTAACAAAATAACGGAAACTAGTGAACCTATACTATAGTAGCTAAGCAGCTTAATGGCGCTGGCTTTGTCCATGCCCAGAGCCTCTTGTCCAAAGGTAGGAAGCCATAGCTGCACGATCATGAACAATACAGTGGAAGTAAAACCGATAATAATCAGAGACAAACCTTCTTGCCAAAACTTGGGCTCGCTGTGGAACGAATCCGTTGATTGACCAGTCTCGGTTGGAGCCTTTTGTTCCTCTGCTTTGTGGTTGGGGAAACCGGTCATCGACAAGAAGATCCCGTTCAGCAGATAAATTCCTGCAGGAATAAAGAAGGAATATCCATAGAACATATCGTGGTTAATAAAAAATGCAATCATGAACGGAATAACAATGGCACCGATCGAGATGGATGCTTTGACCAGGACGGTTGCAGACCCGGCTTTTTTTCCGAACCCTTCAATGAGTGCTGGATAAGTCCCCGCATCCATCATAGAGTTGCAGAGCCCTGCGATAATGGCAAACACGAATGCCAACGTGTAGTTAGGTGCAAGCGGAATGCCGATCAGGAAGATTAAATAAGCAAATGATGCAATAACAATGAGTGGTTTCCTTCCGTATTTATCTGACATTTTTCCGGCTACTCCGAGAGCAAGCAGTTTACCGATTCCAATCGCTGACACCAGATAGCCGATGGCTGCTTTATCCGTGTTCAATTGCACGGTCAGAAAGCTCATATTCGACGAGAGAATAACATTAATCATACCCAGAAGAAAATAGTTGATATAAAGCCCTGTTGCCATTCTGATATAAGGATTTTTCATAAGTGTAACTCCCAACTTAAATTTTAGATCAATGGCCTAGATAGGCATCGTCCAGGTCTATTAAAGTGCGCCCACAAACAAGTGAAAATATTCACATAATGTCTATGTCTTAATTATATAAGGGGTGTTATTATAAATCCAATGCATATTTTTATCGTTTTTCATAGTTTGAATCTATAATTTAAAATATGAATTAAAGAGGGAGCGTACATCCTTATGAATCTGAAGCACTTACAATATTTTCGTGTACTTGCAGAGATGGAGCATTTTACCCAGGCAGCTGCGCGGCTATGTATCACTCAACCCAGTTTAAGTCATGCGATTTCAGAATTAGAAAAGGATTTGGGCGTTCATCTGTTTGAAAAGCAGGGGAGGAATATTCGGCTAAACAAATACGGGCGATTTTTTCTGAAGTATGTGGAGCACGCGATGGATGAATTGGAAAAGGGGGAGTATAACTTACGGGAATTAGTGAGTCCAAGCCATGGGAATATAGATTTGGCGTTCATTTACACGTTAGGTTCACACTTCATTCCAGCGATAATCCAAGCCTTTTCAGCTCTGGATGCCCGTAAAGACATTTCCTTTTCGTTTCACCAAGGGAATACGAACGATATTATTCAAGGCCTGAAGCAGGAACACTATGACGTGGCGTTCTGCTCTCACGTGGAAAATGAACCAGATGTAGAGTTTATTCCGCTGGCTCAGCAGGAATTGGTGGTCATTGTTTCTCCTGATCATCCGCTGGCTTCTCTGGATCAAATTGACCTCAAAGATACAGCGGATTACCCGGTGATCTTCTTCAACAAAAAGAGTGGGGTTCGGCCCATTATTGAAAATTTGTTCGCCAAGGCAGGCGTTACGCCACAGATTATTTGTGAGATTGAAGAAGATACGGCAATGGCTGGGCTGGTGTCTATTAATTACGGGATCGGAGTTATGCCTCGCATTTCATCGTTAGATTATTTTAACGTCAAAACATTGCCGATTATAAATCCAGCATACGAGCGTTTTATCTACCTAGCCAGCATTAAAAATAGATATTTATCCCCGGCAGTTGTGGAGTTTCGGAACTTTGCCCTAAGTTATGGCAAGGAGTTTTATCTGAAAACGCATCAGCGTGTCTAAGCTGGAGTCTCGCAATATTTAAACTTGATAAATTTTAAATTGTGTTCTATACTTCATCATCGACACAAGCAATGTGAAATGATTCACGTTTTGATACTACAAGACTTACTTACAAAAGCAGGTGAATTCATGATGAAACGTTCTTCTACTCCCGTGGCGACAGGTCTGTATGTGAACTATCTTTTGTTTGGCATGTTTAATATTATACTGGCGTCGCACATGTCCTTTTTAACAGAGCATTTGCATACAGATCAGGCGGGCATTAGCCTTTTGGTTTCCGCGATGGGATTTGGCAGACTGTTTACGCTGTACATATCCGGCGTGCTCTCCGACCGCTATGGTCGCAAACCGTTCATTGTGGCCGCAGGGCTGCTGATGGCCGTATTTTTGGTCGGTATACCACTGAGTCCCACCTTTGAGATGGCGATGGTACTGGCTGTGCTGGCAGGTGTAGCGAATTCTTTTCTTGATTCAGGTACTTATCCGGCTCTGATCGAGGCTTTCCCCCAATCCTCTGGTTCGGCTACAGTGTTGGTGAGAGGTTTTATATCCATTGGGGCGGCATTTTTACCGCTAATGATTATCTTTTTTATGAATCACGATATTTTTTACGGGTTCTCTTTCTTTATACCAGCATTGATATTTGCATTAAATGCGGTCTACTTGTTCAGAATGAAGTTTCCAGACATGCGGGTACAGCCCACCAAGGAGCAAAGTGGCGGTACTACTGTATCTAGTGCCGAGCAGACAGGAAATTTAAAGGCAGATGATGCGAGTAAACCGCGGTTTTGGCAGGAAGGTGTATGTCTTATTCTGCTTGGATTTACGGGGCCTACTTTGCTGTATATTGTGCAGTTATGGCTGCCTACGTTTGGACAACAGTTTATCGGCATGACGGAATCAGAGTCTCTCAGACTATTAGTTTATTACAATATGGGTTCGCTGGTTTCCGTGTTTGTATTGGTCATTGTGTTGAGAAAATGGGTTAAACCTGTTCATATCATCCTTATTTATCCTTGTATTTCCTTGTTGGCTTTTGGAGCGCTTCTTCTTTTCAAATCAGGGGCTGCCGCCATTATCTGTGCGAGTGTCATCGGGTTTTCCATATCGGGTGTACTTCAGCTGACGTTAACCGTAATGAGTGAATTTTTTAGTCAACGAAAAGGACAGATTACCGGGTTTATTTATACCGCAACTTCGCTATCCTATACGCTCATCCCCGTGTTTACAGGCTTTCTTTTGAAGCATTCTCAGATTTCCAGTGTGTTTATGCTGGCTATTATCGTGAATGTGCTCGGGATCGGACTGGCGGTGTTTGTTAACTTTCGTTACAGTGTCGTTTTTCCTGCAAAACGAGAATTGTCTCCTCAAATTGTACTGGATACGAAATAACTAGCGACTGAACCTAATCATCTGCATGCTTATTCAGAATGCGTTATACTATGAATTATTGTGAATGTTCGACTTGAAACTGTAATTGGGGAGTGAGATAGATATGGCAAAAATCGTAAAGGTAAAAGATGTACGGATCGGTGAAGGAGCGCCTAAAATATGTGTCCCCATGGTGGGAGAAACGTTGGAGCAGTTGAAGGAAGAGGCTGCCCATTTACGTACACTCGACCTGGATATCGTAGAGTGGAGAGTCGATTTTTTCGAGCATGTGGAGGAGCTGGAAAAGGTAAAGGCTGCCTTACATGAGATTCGGTCTATTTTAGCCAATATTCCACTCGTATTTACGTTCCGTAGCGCCCGAGAAGGTGGAGAAAAGGAAATCAGTGCGGCAAGCTATGTAGAATTGAATCGTACAATAGCCGAAACGGGACAAGTAGATATGATTGATGTAGAGCTTTTTAATGAGGAAGCTGATGTGAAGATGCTGATAGAAGCGGCACATAAGCATAATGTGTATGTGATTATTTCTAACCACGATTTTCAAAAGACGCCGTCGAAGGAGGAAATTGTGTCCCGGTTGCGTAAGGCACAGGAATTAGGCGGCGATCTGCCTAAAATAGCGGTGATGCCAACCAATACAGCCGACGTCCTAACCTTGTTGGACGCCACACGCACCATGGCAGAAGAGTATGCGGATCGGCCGATTATCACGATGTCGATGGCGGGAAAAGGTGTCGTGAGCCGTCTGACCGGAGAGCTATTTGGTTCAGCGTTGACTTTTGGTGCTGCCAAGAAGGCTTCTGCACCGGGACAGATTCCTGTCACTGAACTGAGAGAAATATTGCAGGTGCTGCATAGCCACTCTTAAGAGATGCAATTACTACCCACTAGCGAGCAAGGAATTCATAGTGAACACAAAAGGAGGACCCCATGCGATAAGCATGCTGGGGTCCTCCTTTTTGTAATGCTTAATTCAATCCCCGAGTAGGTTCATACAATTCCCAACCCAGATTCAGTGTTTGAATAATATAGTCTGCGACTTCTTCCGCATCCAACTGATCGGTATCGATCTTGGAGTGATTCACCGCGTAAATGTCCTGTCTGGAACGGAAAAGATCTTCAATTTCCTCTAACGTCTTGTTTTGCAGATTAGGGCGGGTGTCAATCAGCATCTTGAGCCGATCTTTCCAGGAATCCCAATTTAAATCCAAGAAGAACACAATGGAGGAAGCCAAACAAGCCTGCTTCACCTCTTCCTGTAGAAACGCGCCACCGCCAACAGAAATGATTTTAAGACGCGTATTGCTGCACAACTTCAAAATATGCTCTTTTTCAATCTCACGGAAACGCTTCTCTCCGTAAGTTTTGAAAATTTCTGTTGTAGGCATGTTGTACTCTTGTTCAATCTCCTGATCAATATCCACGAAATCGCGATACAGCTTGCGCGCTAGATGGGAACCGATCGTTGTTTTGCCCACGCCCATAAAGCCGATGAGCACAATATTTTGTTCTTTTAATGGAATCTCACTATTGTTTTGCACATAACCACTCTTTTCTCACCAGTAATGTTGAGATGTAACGCTTCAAAGCACTAAATACATTATACGTTCATCAACCGTGTCATTCAATAGTATAGAGCACATCAGCAATGAGGTATACGATAAAAGAGACTCTGATTACCAATGGAGTGATAGAACAGCAGGTAAAAAACTAGGTATTCAAGTGTTATGTAATGCGTAAATGGAAGAAAAACAAACTTGTACAAGTATAAAAGAGGCAATATTGTGTACTTAATTGAAAAAAAGGACATATTTTGCCGAAAAACGTATTGAAATTATTGGAAGTAGGAATATAATAGAGTTATGCAAATTGTAAATGTAATCGCTCTATTTACAATTTGTGATTGATTTAATTTATAAAAAAGAAAGCTACTTTGAACCAAAAACCAAGTATACATATGCAAATAATTAAATATCACTTTACGGACATGTATCGGTCAATGGGTTCATTGTACGAAGGTGGTGATACGGTCTACGCGCTTACGCTCTAGTCAACGAAGAATTGGAGATAAGAATAAAAAACGATCTAGGAGAGGGATGAATTGAAATGAAAACAAACACAGCTAAAGTATTGAAAAAGGGCATGAGTATCGCTTTATCCGGTATGTTAATCGCGTTATTTGTCGGCAATTACTCTGCCCATGCAGCTCCAGAGGTCGTTCACAAGACCATACTTGTTAAAGCTGGAGAAGTATACGATGGTAAAGGCAAGACCGTAGTGGCTGACCCCGACACCTTGGGAGATGGAAGCCAGAAAGAGGCTCAAAAGCCTATCTTTAAGCTAGAAAATAATGCAACGCTGAAAAATGTGATCATCGCTGCACCTGCTGCGGATGGTGTGCATGTATATGGCAATGGCACCATTTCCAACGTAACGTGGGAGGATGTCGGTGAAGATGCATTGACGCTTAAAGAACCAGGCACGGTGAACATTACAGGTGGTGGAGCGTTTCATGCATATGATAAAGTATTCCAAATCAATGCCGAAGGCACGATTAACATTAAAAACTTTAGAGCCGATGATATCGGTAAGCTGGTTCGCCAACTTGGGGGCTCTACGTTTAGGGTGAATATGACTTTGGATAACTCGGATATTTCCAACGTCAAGGATTCGATCCTCAGATCGGACGGTCCTAACAGCAAAGCTAAAATTACGAATACTCGTTATCATAATGTAAAACAATTGTTCAAAGGTTTTAAATCTGGCAATACGAGCGAGTCCGGCAATACTAAATACTAATCGTTAGCGTAGGATAGGAGTACGATAGGAAAGGGGCTGTCCAACAGGTCGTATGATCTGATAGGACATGCCCCTTTTTTGGTATGTTAAGTTAACCCTAAGATGATCTGGGCTTCGTTCAGAACGAGGACTATGTTATGATCGTGCTATTACATTTTATACAAAAAAGTTGGGTGGCTATGAATCTATTTCATCAATATGTGAGTCATGACGGTACTTTAAATGATACGCTGGTGCACAGTCGTGAAATTTTATATACAGGTACGAATGGCCGACATGTGGAACGTTTTTACGTGTCCTCCTCTGAAAGTTATATATTTAAACCCCTGACCAATGATGATCAGAAGGGACGGGAGAGATGGGTGTATGAGCATGTGCTTCCAGCATTATCACCCATCTATCCCCAATTGCTAGCTTGTTCCGATACAGACGCAGATGGCGGAGGAGAATGGATGGTGTTTGAGGATCTTGGTCCGTTACATCATCTACATGCAGATGAAACCCTATTGCAAGCTGTTGGATTTGTCGCAAGGTGGCATGCTTTGCCGCCGGGTCGTTTTGCCGGGATGCCATTGCGTGGACCGAAGCCGCTCATCCAGGAGATGGTTTCCGAGCTGCACACACGCAAGCCAGATATGTTAGAGCTTTGCAGCTCACTCGGTTTTTCAAAGCAGCAGATGCAGCGTATTTATGCACAGCTGGAGCATCTATCTTTTTCACACCAGCTTGTACTGTCTCATGGTGATCTTCATCCGGGTAACTATGCGTTGAGTGGGGAGAGGCTAAGGGTGCTGGATTGGGAGCATGCTCATCTCAACACACCGCTGTGGGATGTATATCACCTAATCGACATGTCGCATCCGTTGTTCCCTCGACGTATGACGTCTGAATTGCGTATTCGTATGCTGGACACCTATCTGGAACAGCTGGAGCTGTTGGGGATAAAGGGTGATCGAACGGCATTTATACAGGAGTATGGTATGTTTGCTGTGGTATTTTCGCTCTGGATGCTATTATTAATCACAAATGATTTGCAAAGGATTGGAACGGAACTGCATAGAAATAGCGGCAAATGGTCAAAAGAGCAATTAGAGTCCCAATTGGATGAAACGTTAGCTTGTTTAAACCAATGTACAGCGATGATGGATGGGGTACAAGTCCAACCATGCAAGTAGTGGCTTAAGGCACAGATTCTATATAGTCAGCCAAAGAAGGTAGGGAAATAAATCCATGAAAAAAGTCGGTTTGGTCATGAGAAAAATACAATTTGCTGAAGCGCAAGGGCCTCGTATTTTTGCAGAACGTCTGAAGCAGATCGGATTGGAACTGGGGGTAGATATCGTATTTGTATCGCCGGAGCGCCACGTAAGTAGCCATGACTGGCTTCCAGGCTATGAGCATGAAAAGAGTGACCTGGTCAATTATGACATTGTACTGGATCAACTGCATGAGCAGCAGATTGAGCACGTTATTTATACGGTATCTGGCTTTACTTATTTGAACATGTTTTTTAAAAACAGCGTACTCTTTCCACATAGTTTTCCAGATCCGGCACTGACAGGCTATGAGATGATGAAGCCTTTTTATCAGATTGTGGACAAGGCTATCGTACAGACTGCCTTTCTCAAGCAGGAGATGGCCTCGAAGTTTGGCGTAACCGATGTGACAGTCATCCCGATCGGATTTAATGAGCGGCTGGTGGAAAAGCATTTTGATCCCTCACAAGTGGTGGAGAACCGGGTGATGTGGATTGGTAGAGATGAAGAAAATCGGCGTCCGGATCTGGTGCTGGAGTATGCGCGGCATAATCCTGACAAGGATGTCTATATGGTGTTTGGTGGTGAACGCTACAAGGAGAGCATGAAGAAGTACGACATCCCGGACAATGTAAAACTTCAATTTGCATTGACGCAAGACGAGGTGTTTGCACTGATGAACACGGCGAAGGTGTATTGGAGCTGCTCCAAATTCGATACGTTCGCAATGCCGCTGACCGAAGCGCTCGCGATGGGGAAGATCGTGGTGAAACCCGAGCACCCTTGCTATGGGCACATCAGCTCTACGCATTCTTTTTCAGGAAATGAGAAAAACTGGTTCGAGCTGGTCAATATGGCTGCGGCTTCACCTCGCCGGGTTTCTGCGGAGAATCAGACATACGCCATGGAACAGTTTTCGAGTCAGGTGATGAAGCAGGGATACCGAGACTTTTTTGATGGTTGGTTAAGCTGAACGACGAGGCAGGATGCGTGGATGTAGACCATAAGAAAAAGGACTTTCGCTCTAATGAACGAAAGTCCTTTTTCTTATGACTGTATCTCTGCTATCGCTTCAGTATGAGCCGTCTTGCGATCCATCATGTAGCTGACCAGCATCAGCAGCAGACCGCCGACAGTAATGAGTGATGCAACCCATGGAATGGCGGGTAGCCCCATTTGGTTAATAACGACTCCTCCGATAAAAGCACCGCCTGCGTTGCCTAGATTCAATGCGGAATGGCTGGAGGTAGAGGCTAGCAAAGGAGCCTCATAGGCCAGATTCATGATACGAACCTGAATCCCCGGCATGATGCCGAATGCGGCAATCCCCCAGATAAAGACAGTGATCACGGCCAGTACCTTGTTTTGAAGCGTAAACGTCAGAATGGCCAGAATAATGGCCAGTACAGCATAGTTTGCAACCAAGGACGGAAGCAGCTTCCAATCTGCGAGCTTGCCGCCAACGATGTTGCCAATCGTGACACCTAGGCCGAACAGGACGAGAATCCAGGTAATGCTGTGTTCGGCAAAGCCACTAATATCCGTAAGCATGGGCGTAATGTACGTAAAGACAGTGAACAAGCTACCACAGCCAACTGCACCTGTGAGCAGCATCAGCAGCACTTTTGGATTAAACAGGCTTTTGACTTCTTGCTTGAGACTGGAAGGTTTGTCCTGCTGAATCACCGGAATGTAACGAATAATACCGAAGAGAGAAATCAAGCCGATCACAACAATGGCTCCAAAGGAAGCGCGCCAGCCGAGCTGCTGCCCGATAAAGGTGCCAAAGGGCACGCCAATAATATTCGCCACGGTCAATCCGGTCAGCACCATAGAGATGGCTCCTGCCCGCTTATCAGCACGAACCAGCCGGGCAGCGATCAAGGAACCTGCTCCCAAGAAGGTTCCGTGCGATAACGCAGTAGCCATACGGGCCGCAATCAGCAGTTCGTAGTTAGGAGCAATGACGGAAAAAAGATTGCCTAAAATGAATATGGACATCAGCAGACACAACAGCTTTTTTTGCGGAACCTTATGGGTTAATACAGTAAGCACAGGTGCGCCAATGGCCACACCAAGCGCGTAACTGGTGATTAATTGCCCGGCTTGCGGAATCGTAACATGAAGATCATGGGCTACATTGGGCAGAAGTCCCATAATGACGAATTCGGTCATGCCGATGGCGAAGGCACCAAGGGTTAACCATAGCAAGGAGGGGGGGAAGCGATTAGCTGTCATATTTTCTTGAGTACTCATAAGTTTCTTGTATCCTCCTGAAAAAATAGTAATGCGAGTATATCATTCCAGGCAACATCTGGCGACCCATTTTGCAAGAATTTTACATACTAAGTTGATAAGGTTTGTGTAATTTACAAAAGCGACAGGTTGGAAGGAGCCAATTATGTTATTTTGGTGGTAGTATGATATGAAGATAGGAAATGACGTTGTAAGGAATGATCCGGGGAGGATATAACAATGACACTTAAAGTGGTACATAGTATTACGGACTTAATCGGAGATACGCCTTGTGTGCGGCTGCAACGGCTCACAGGACCGCAGGATGCGGAAGTGTATGTGAAGCTGGAGTATTTTAATCCAAGCGGCAGTGTTAAAGATCGGGCGGCGGGCAATCTGATTGCCGAGGCGGAAAAGGCGGGACATCTCAAGCCGGGAGGCACGATTATTGAGCCAACCAGTGGCAACACGGGGATTGGTCTTGCGATGAATGCGGCAGCTCGAGGTTACCGTGCGATTTTGGTAATGCCTTCGAATATGACGAAGGAACGGATCAATATTTTAAAAGCCTATGGGGCTGAGGTCGTACTGACACCAGCGGAAGAACGGATGCCAGGAGCGATTCGTAAAGCTCTCGAACTGGGGGCAGAAATTGAAGGGAGTTTTATCCCGCATCAGTTTGAAAATGAAGCAAATCCTGATATCCATCGTACAACCACGGCACTTGAAATTTTGGAGCAGACGGAGGGGCGGTTGGATGTGTTCGTCGCTTCTTCGGGAACGGGTGGTACCATTACGGGTACAGGTGAAGTGCTGCGCCAGCATTTGCCGGATCTGCGGATTGTTGTGGTCGAGCCCAAGGGTTCGCCCGTCCTATCTGGGGGAAAACCCGGTCCGCATAAGCTGGTGGGAACGAGTCCGGGCTTTGTTCCCACCGTGCTGAATACGGAAGTGTATGACGAAATCATACAGGTTTCCGATGAGGATGCGATTGCGATGACACGGGCGATTGCTGCTCAGGAAGGGATTCTCGTCGGGCCCTCCAGTGGGGCTACAATATGGACGGCCATTCAGGAAGCCCGGCGTTTGGGAGCAGGCAAACGGGTACTCTGCATTGCCCCGGATACCGGAGAGCGTTATCTGAGCATGGGGATATTCGGATAAAAAGATGGGGATCGGGTCAAAGAGATTCGACTCATTTATATGTAAGATCCAGCCTCATTAATCGAAGTTACAGAAGTGAATTGGCGATATGGTAGACATAAACATTGAATACATCTTTGCCATATTCATAGGTTAATTTCACTCCTGACAAATCAATAAGCCACAATTCATAAGGTTATGGCTAATTAATTGTCGATTATAGCTTATATTCGTGAGAATTTTAAAAGTCTCACGGTTCATGTTCCGTTCTTCGACCTTATTTGTTTCTTCAGGATCCTCTTGAAAAAACCAAGTAATCAGAGAAGGAAACACCAAGCCTATTCTCCATTTCAGCAAGAGCTGCCTCAAACGGGTCAACTTATGAGATGCCGTGTACACGTAGTGCGTCGGTCAATTCCTTTACAGTCATGTCCTGTTTGAAAAAAATCGCAGTTCGTCCACAAGATCCAGCGTATCGTAAACATAGGGCGAGCGCTTTTTGCTAAGCATCTCTTCTTCAGCCGACTTATACGAGACACCTGTATAGGAACATACCGGATTCTTGCAAGCATCCGTCATGCTCTAAGCGTCAATCGTTCCGCTCTGTGTCGGTATTTTTTTTGTCATGCCGCATGGGAAGCAAAATGACTGCAATTTAGGAGGTTTGGAATACCTTTTAGGAATAAAGTTTAAAAAACGGGAGAATTAGATATATTCTTTATTCATCGACAGCAAGATATGACATACAGTCACTCACAATAAACATGATTAAGGGGTACCACTGAAATCATGTTTATTAGAATTTAATTTAGAGAGGAAGAGGAAAATGAAAGTAGATCAAATGTTTGACCTTGATTTAAGAAAGAGCTATGAGGCCAGTGAGCTTAGCCCACAAGCTTCAATCATCAAGACAACCATTAAGGTATCCAAAGCAGTATGTAAAACTCTTACCTGTATCTGTACCGGTTCTTGTTCCAATTGTAAATAATTCATAAGCGATTCGTAAGTCAGGGGTAGTGAAATGGGCTACCCCTACTTACATTATGGAGATTGCATGATAAAACCTAATATATATAATTGGCATGTAGCCCGGCTGACCGATCATTTTAGTTGTGGTGCAACTGTTGGTCAGCCGCTTACTATCCTGTTTATTGATACAGGCGTCGATAAATCCCACTCAGAGATCCAAGGTAATCTAGTTGAGGCAGAATGCAAGTCATTTGTACCTTATGAGCCTTGTCTAAGCGATTACGTCGGGCATGGTACAAAAATGGTTAGCTCTGTTACCGGCAAATATATATTGAAGGGGATATGCCCTTTCGCTCGGGTTGTTGTCTACAAAATTACGGACAAAAAAGGAATAAGCAAGCTTGAATGGTTGTATAGAGCGCTGGAAGAGGGTATTGCTAAAGGATATCCAATTATCAACATCAGCTATCGTACAGAATATGAGGTCGACTTATTCGAGTTCAATCGGTTTCAGGCTTTGGTTGACTGCGCTAATGCGCAAGGCATCTGGGTAGTCTGTTCCGCAGGAAACGATGGACGCGATATTACGCAGGAGTACAGAGTGCCTGCGAATTTAAAGGGAGTATACCCAATTGGATCAACTAATAAGAACGGGGATATCTCCGGGTTCAGTAATACGCTCAGCGGCCAATTTTTTGCGCCTAGTGGTGATGAGTATGAAATCAATTACAACAATGATTGGGTAATGGTTGCCAAATCAAGCTTCGACACAGAGGATTATTTATACGAAGTGCTGGGATTTGACAAAGCATACACAGTAGGTATCGGTACGAGTATTGCCAGCGCCTTATTCAGCGGAGTTGTTGCCTCTCTTAGCGGAGAGCTTATCGCGCAGGGGATGAATGCCGGGCGCAGAGAAATGGAGTGTCTGCTCCGTCAAGGCGCGAGACCGATTGATGTTCAGCGGAATTATTATGAAGTAAGCCTTGCCGGTTCAATTCGTGCTTTAAGACAGATGAGAGGTTGATTGCATGTTGGAAAACTTTGAAATCTCGGAAAATTACATGTACCGGAAGACGTTGCTTGGCATGGAGTATTATACGCGGATATTTGATCATGAACAACTAGACGATGATGAATATCTTGAAAGACTTGTACGGTTCGTTCAGAAGCAGGGGTTGATGGATTCCATTTATGTCTCCAGCCCCTCGACCTACGCTGCACTGCAAAGCCTGGAACAAGGCAGAACATTGAAGTCCAAAAAAAAGCGGAATCTTATCCTTAGTCTAAGCAAGTTCATTTCGCGGGCAATTTGTAGACCAACACCGTTTGGACTGTTCGCGGGAGTAGGCATTTCCCGGTTTGGAAACACGGGAGGCGCCGGAGAACATGTCGTCTGGGCAACTCCGGATTATAGCCTAATTTACCGCTTAATAGGGCTTTTCCATGGGGATGCGGATGTCCGCAATGAATTGAGACTGAGTGTAAATAACACCTCTTACATTGACCATCACAGGCTCGTCATCTCTTATCAGACTCTGTTTGCAGCAGATCAGGAGGAACGAAGCACTGAAAATATATCTATTCTCAAAACCCCGGTCATAGATTTCATCATGAAGATCCTTGATAAAGAGCAGCAGACTTTTCTGCAGCTTATGCAAGCTATAAAAGATGCCTTCGGCGTGGATGACACGATCAGCACAGATTTTTTGCAGCAATTGATAGAACAAGGCTTTTTGGTAAGTGAGATGATTCCCAATCCTCGGGATAGCGCTCCTTTGGAGCATCTGATCCGTACACTAAAGATGCTCGCTGCTCCCAAGGCAGCATATTACGCAGATATTTTGGAGAGAGTTGGACATGCCATTCAGGACATCACAGTTGCTGCGGTCAAACGCGAAGGCATTGAGGCTGTCCGAAAACTAGTCCAGCTTATCCTTCCCGAGTATCAGGGCGACTTGGTCAAAATAGACGTAAGGCTGAATCAAGCAAATGAAATTCACTTATCGGACAGCGATAGGCAAGCGTTGGCCCAAGTAGCTTCAATATTGAGCATGCTTTCTACGTACAGGAAAGAGGATACACTTTCCGACTATCGTCAGCAATTTACTGAGAAGTACGGAGTATATGAAGAAGTGCCTTTATTGCAGTTGTTCAGTAAGACGTTGGGGCTCGGCAAACCTGAAGAGTACAAGAGCCACTACCAGAATGGAGATAAGCACAGGCATAAGGATGAAGGCAGGTTCCGACAGCTCAAGGCGCTAATTGCTGAGTGGCAGACTGAAGCGCTTGCCAATCATTCGGATATCGTGCTTGACGAGGCCAAAATCCAACAGCTGTCTGAATTGAGTCTGGAGAATGTCCATGTCTCGTTCGATTTGTATTATTCGTGCATGGAGAATGAACAAGGTGAAGTTACGTTTTATTTAAACAACAGAGCCGGATCATTGGAAGCGTGTCAGAGCTTCGGAAGATTTGCCTACATGTTTGACAAAGATAGCCGTGATGAAATCTTCCGTTTTGTCAGGAACCCGAAGGATCAGAAAGCAGGGGAGAGCGCCGCTGAAATCTCATTTTACCCATTCAGCCCCAAAATAACTAATATTATGACGGCAGGCCCAACACCGGATCAATCCATGGATATGGCCACGTTCCCCGAGAATCGGAATTTGGATATTTCCCAATTATTGGTAGGTGTGGAGGATTCGGGATACTTTTATCTAAAGCACAGGGAAACAGGCGAACTGGTATTTCCAAAACTCAGTAGCATGTACAATACAGAGCTGGCTCCTTATCTGATCCGGTTTCTGAATGATATTAATCTGCAGTATCAGACCGGATGGTCCCATCTGGAGGAGTATCTCTATGATTCTTCTTTTACACCGAGAGTAACCTATAAAAATATCATCATCTGCCCTAAAAAATGGACATTATATGCGGATAAACGGCTCCAGAGCGAAGAACAGTTTTTGGCCTTTTTGGAGGATTGGATCATAAAGTATAACATTCCGCGATATGTATATTTGGTGGAGCTGGACAATAAGCTATTGCTGGATTTGGATCGCCATCATCATCGAAAGCTTTTGCACAAAGAATATACGCGGAATCCGGAAGGCAAGGCGGCTGTTATTATGGAGACGGAGAAAGAATTGTTCGCTTCCGTTAACCGGTATATGGAGGAGTGCGTATTTTTTTGCAAAAGCCCGATGTTTCAGTACTTGCCGATAGACAGATTGTCTGCACAGGCTACCGATAAAAGCTTAAATAAAGTGCTGAGTTCTTCGGTGAATGCTGTTTATTATCCAGGTTCGGATTGGATATCCCTGCAGGTATATTACAATCAGGAACTGCTAACCGATTTGCTGGGCAGTGCATTTAAGACATTCATGGACAATAGCGCCGAGTACTTCATTGACCAGGTTTTTTTTGTCCAGTATGCAGATAAGGAGCCGCATATCAGGCTAAGGTGCAAAATGTCGGGAAGCGTAGAGCATCAGCGTTTCACGGCCTTGAACTATGTTTTTGATTTCCTGAATACTGTAACCTCGTCCGGATTGGTTAGTTCCTATTCGGTTGTTCCTTACCGGCCTGAAATTTTGCGGTATGGCGGCACAGCCTTCATTGAACAAGCGGAGAGGTTATTTGCTATCGATTCTTATCTAGTTTCAGGCTATTATGCAGGGAAGAGGTCAATTAATGCAACCGATCAGATGTTATTTTGCTGCACCGGACTTTTTGAGGTTGTGAACTGCGCGTATCCGCTGGTAGAAGATCAATTGAAGGCTATGGCTGCGATTATTGATCCAAAGAAATTCAGACAGGAGTACCGGGAACACAAAGAAGCGCTATTCCAAAGGATTCAACAGACCCGTTCCATATCCATGCCAGCAAGCGATAAAGACGACAGGTTGCGGCAATACGCTGCATATTTCACGGCTATCCGGGAAGCTGACGACAGAACCAATTACTACGATGATATTATGTTCAGCATCATGCACATGTTCTGCAACAGAGTGTTCGGCCTGGACCGGGAAAAAGAAGAGCTTGCCCTACACCTATGCTACTTCAGTTTGGAAGATTATTTACAGGTAAGCAAATATCATGTTGCCTATTGAGGAGGAGCTTATGGCGGTCAAACAAGTCCCGGGAAATTTATCTGAAATAGTCAGGCAAAGCGCAGAAATTTACAAAGATATAGATACTGTAACCCTGCTAATCAAGAAGCACGCCATGCATGATTACCCTGAAATGGAGCTGATATCGCTGGCTTCAGGATACCCCGGGATCAGCCTTCTTCTGGATAAGCTAGATGAAGTTTACCCGGGGGAAGGGTGGGCTGCGCTTGCTTTCAAGTACAATCAGGAGATTGTGCGTTTAATCGGTAATATACCGTTCCATTCATTGTCACTGTATACCGGATTAGCAGGCGTTATTTATCTGTTCAACGAGTGTTCAAGAGGTTCAACAAGATATACAAATGTGCTCTCGCAGACGCTGGATATGTTTCTTAGCAGCTACGGGGAGTTCTATGAGGAGACAAGAGGGAAATTGGAAGACTCTTTGATTGAGGATAGCGACTTGGATTTGATTTCAGGCTGGACGGGGATTGCAGCTACATTAATGGAGGTTAAGGAACGCCAGGACAGATACGTTGGGAAGCTGGATGCAGTGCTCCTTAAGATACTTCAACTGATTACGGATGCTGTAGGCAAGCTGAGACATTTCGAGGAACTTCCCGAACAGACCATTTATTATAATCTTGGCATGGCGCACGGAATTACAGGAGCCATTAATCTGCTGGCCGTTGCACATCTCCGCCGCTACCCGTTAACTGGATTGAGAGAAGTACTGGAAGTTGCCAAGACTTTTCTACACGGAAGTATCAGGGAGTGGAACGGCACCCTTGTCATACCTAATATGTTCACACCGGATGAATCCGCAGAGACTAGTCGGAATCCAGGTTATCACAGAGATGCATGGTGTTACGGCACACCGGGAGCTTCTGTGGCTATGTTCCGGCTGGGATTGGCCCTGGAGGACAAAGCACTGCAGCAGCAGGCTCTGCAATTGTTCAATACCGTCTACTCCAGACCAGATTCGCTAAGAAAGGTAATTTCACCGACGATCTGTCACGGCTATGCAGGCTTGGTCCTGATTCAGCACCATTTCAGCCGTGCGGCAGCCATGCCGTTTAAGGATGAATTTTTGCATCGTTTGTTATCATATCGAAATACTGGTGAGGGAGTACCTTTTATAGACCTTGAGGGAAGCGTCGATGATCCGTTATCTCTCGATAAAGTTGGGCTGCTCGATGGATGTGCAGGTGTATTGCTGACACTGCTGACCTGTGATAATGAGAACTTGAGTACATGGAAGCAGATGCTGGTATTTAGCTAACAGGAGGAGACGGTAATGTTCATTTTATTAAAAGAAATTATTACAGTCATGGTGGGACTGATTACCGATTTTCTCTCTTTTCAACTGGATGCATATTTTTATATTTGGTTTCTGGTCCTGTTTATTTCAAGCTTGGCAGCGACCCTGGTTCAACGAAGCGAAGGGACTATTACCTACAGCACAGCCGAATGTGTCGGAATAAATGTGCTAGTTGTCGTATTATACCTAGTAATCGGTACAATTTTGGCCAGATACTTTGCAAGTTTTGAGGATCAGCAGATTGTTGCTGAAGATAAGATTATGCTGTATAAAATTTCTTTTATGCTTACATCCGCTGTAATTATAGTGGATATTATACTAGATAGGTTGAAGAGAGGGCGGAAATTCTCCTACTCTTTGGAGTTTCTTGCCGGAAGCGCCGTGTGCTTCTTACTGTTCCAGTTAAGCAACCAAACGGACTGGATAGGAACCAAGCTGTCGCTCTCCTATATTGTCATGGTAGCGATAGCCGCAGGTGTCTATACAATGGCAATGAAGTTTTTGCTAGAATACGAAAATCACAAAGAGAAATAGGTGATTAAGCCATAATGGAATTGAATATGGAGAGCACGGCATATAAAAAGATCGGTGAAGAAAAACAAACGGCCCATTCCTTGCTGAAGTTAATCAAAATTGCGAGATGGCCCAAGCTTGCGCTTGCTTGGAGCATCGTATTTACACTGATTTCCGCCGCTTTTTCATTAGTATTGCCGATCATGACAGGCAAGCTTGTCGATAAGATCTCAGCTATGGAGCTGACGATCCAGACCGCAGCTGTGCTTATTTCGCTGTTTCTGGCCGGAGGGATTTTAAACGCCGTGTCTTCTCTGCTCCTCAGATATGTGGGGAGCAAGTTTTTTCAGGAACTGCGACTGAAAATTTGGGAAAAAATTATCCATTTGCCGGTTAATTATTTTGATAACAACGAGAACGGCAAAATCATCAGCAGAATGACGAACGACCTTGCTATTGTAAGTAATTTTCTAGCTATCACTCTGCCTTCTATTCTGGCTGATGTCCTGATGGTCACTGGTTGCATCATCATGTTATTTGTGTTGGATTGGAGATTAATGAGTGTACTCGTTGCTCTGATTCCTATAACGGCGCTACTAATCTATCCCATTGGAAGAAGGATGAATAGGGTAGCGGTTGAGGCACAGGATGCAGCCGCAGACTTTTCCGGTGAGTTATCCAAAATTCTCTATAACATCAGATTCATTAAAGCGACGACGTCGGAAAAGCTTGAAATGAAATATACTCGGGAGATACTTGGACGTATCTTTCGCTTGAACATCAAAGAGGGAATATTGTCAGCTGTCATTGAGCCGATTGTCACAATTATCATCATGCTAGCTTTGGTAGGAATGTTTTGGTATGGAAGCGCCGGCATTGCCGCTGGACATATCACTACAGGTACTCTGGTATCCATGATCTTTTATTTGTTTACAATGGTTTCGCCTCTGACCCAGCTCAGCAGTTTTTTCTCGCAGTATCAAAAGGCCAAGGGAGCAAGTAAGGAAATTTATACCATATATAACCAGCGAGATGAGAAGCAAGAAAAGTTAGGCAGTGTGCCGGACATGAAAAGTCATGATCAGAATTCGGATATCCTGCATTTTGCCAATGTTTCTTTCTCGTACAACCAGGGCCAACCGGTATTATCCAACGTGGAGTTAACCTTCAGAGGCTGTACCACTACAGCGATCGTAGGGCCTTCCGGCTCGGGAAAAACAACAATATTTTCTTTAATAGAGAAATTTTACTCAGAATATAATGGAGAAATCTATTACAATAATGTATATTTGGATAAGATTAGGACAGAAGAATGGCGTCGCAAAATATCCTATGTTATGCAGGATAGTGACTTACTGGTAGGATCAGTGAGAGACAATCTGGTATATGGCCTAAACAGAGACGCGGATGACCATGAGATTTATGCGGCTCTTGATACAGTAGGCTTGAAGGAGGTAATTTATCAATTACCGGATGGTTTGGATACCTTTGTTGGAGAAAGGGGAGTCAAATTATCGGGGGGACAGAAGCAGCGAATCCAGATTGCCAGATGCTTGCTTTCAGACCATGAGATTCTGCTGTTTGATGAAGCTACCGCCAACCTGGATAGCGAGTCAGAGCAGCTCGTCCATGATGTAATCAAGCTTCTCTCCAAGAATAAAATGACCATTGTTATCGCTCATCGTTTGTCAACCATCTACAAAGCGGACCAGATAATCTTTTTGGATAAAGGAGAAGTAACGGGGGTAGGCACGCATCACGAATTAATGAGTTGGCATGATAAATATCGTGATTATGTTCAATTCCAGCTTCCCGCACAATTAAGTTAGGGAGGGGCGGTGGCGTTGTATCATCAATTGTCAACGTGGATCGTTGATAAATACTTTCAAGACGAAGAATTGGAAGCGGAGAAGCGTGCTTATGTGCTTTATTATCTGGAGAACATACTGGCTGGCACAGAAAAAATACTTCTTGTATTGATCAGTGCCTGTTTGCTCGGTGTATTAGCCGAAACGGCTGCGATGCTGCTTTCCTATACAGTGGTCCGGCGAAAGTCCTTTGGCTGGCATGCTCGCAAGTCGCATCATTGCACCTGGGTCAGTCTACTGACCTTTGTGTTTGTTCCCTGGCTCTTAAAGGAAGTAGAATGGAACCGCTTTTTTTTGGCGACGCTCTGTCTGCTTTCTATCATTCTGATTGTCAGATACGCTCCGGCCGATACGGAGTGCAATCCATTGGTAGATCCGAAGTTCAGAAGAGCATGCAGATTACAAGCTATCTTTTTAAGTATAGTGTTTGTTTTCATGGCCATCGCACTAGATTTTTATCCTTGGTTAATATTTGGGCTGTTTCTTGAAGCAGTTGTCATCACACCAGTATTCTATTCCATAATGAGAAGGAGTTATGCCAATTATGAACAATATCAAGAATATTAAAGAATACAGAAACAACCATACTCAGAGACTCAAGGCTAAGCTACTGGAGCATATGAGTAAAAGAGGTGAAGGAGGAGGGATTTGTTTCGGGTTGTTCTATGAACCAGTCAACCCAAAAGTTTGGAAATTGAACAAAAAATGATTACATCCGGCATTTATTTTTTGCAATACACCAGCTATCTTGTAATATATCATATGGTCAGCGGCAATGGTCTAAGCGTTTTCCGTATGAATTATAAGCTGCTGCTGTTTTTAGTCATGTATTATTTTATCGGAATAACAGCTCTGAATAACTTCGGACTGATTGTTTACCTATTTCTATTTGTGCTACTGGCATTATACGGGTGGTTGACCGACAAATATGAATCCTTGTGGGTCATAGGCTTCTACGCCATCCTTACCATCTTCATTACGACACTGCTGGGTTATTTCATAACGGTAATCAGCTATGCGGTTCCTTATGAATATAAAAACAAATGGACGGCGCCCTTCCTAACCGCTTGTTCACCTCCGCTGATCTACTTGGCGCTCCGAAAGCTTGTGTCTTATTTGTTTCCTACTCCGGCGGTCAGGCTTTTGAAGATATATCGGATTAAGCTTATCGTCGGAGCTTCTTTAATCTTAGTCTTGGGGATCATCGGACTAGGACTGATTATCTATTCGGAGTGTGAAAGCAACAATCCGTATCCAAGCAGATTAAAGATTGTGTTGATGCTGATCGGCTTGACCTCCATCTTCCTGATGACGATCAATTGGCTGTATCGCTTCCTGCGTGAACGTGAGCTAGAGAAGAACAAGACGGAACAATACCTGCAGCTGGAGGCTTATATTATGGAGATTGAAAAAATGTACGAAGACATCCGCGGCTTCAGACATGACTATACCAATATCCTGTTAATGCTGGACGAGGGGATCAGAACTGGGGATTTGGCGATGATCAAGCGGATATATGAGAGTTCTATCCAACCTACTGCCTCACAGTTGAACGGATATTCCTATAGTCTGGATAACCTGATTAATCTGGACGTGAGTGAGCTCAAGAGTATTATTACATCCAAGGTGCTGGTGGCAAAGAAGCGTGGAGTTGACGTAAAACTGGAAATTGATAGCGGTATCAGTGAAATGTATATGGATATTATAGACCTTTGCAGAGTAATCTCTTGTTTCCTGGACAATGCAATCGATGCGGCACTAGAGACCTGCAATCCGTCCATAAATATTGTGCTGATCCATGAAGACGATATTCAGACGGTGACGATACGAAACTCTTATAATCATTCTGCACTTGACGGGATTAAGGTGAATGATCTCTACAAACGGAACTTTTCAACGAAAGCGGACAATCGAGGTCTTGGCTTGTACAATATAGCAAAGGTGCTGCGCAGCAACAAGTATGTAACTTTGGATACCAAAAAGGAACCGGATTTTTTCACGCAAACATTAATTATAAAGAGAGCGACATCATGAATATTTTTATTCTGGAAGATCAGTTTATCCAGCAGCGCATAATGGAAAAGATGGTCCGTAAAAGCTGCGAGGAACTTGGCATCTGCTGCAGCAATCTCATTGCCACCAGTAAGCCGGATCTCCTGCTTTTTGAATCTAAAGCTTGTGCGAATAACTTGTATTTCCTTGATATTGAAATCTCTGGTTGTCAGATGAAGGGACTGGAAGTTGCCCAGGAAATCAGAAAATATGATATGTATGGGCATATTGTCTTTGTAACTACCCACGGTCATCTGTCTCCGCTTACCTTCCAATATAAGGTAGCAGCTCTTGATTTCATTATCAAGGATGCTACTCAGGATGAAATGGAAAAAAAGGTCAGAGAAGTTCTTGTTGTTGCCCATCAAAGAAAGCCTGTGTTGGATGTCAATGATTGGTTTATACTCGACAATAAATTTACGAAATTTCAAATTTCCTTCTCCAGCATTTATTACTTTGAAACAACCGGTGTTCCCCACAAAATCCGTCTGGTTTCCGAAAACAGAACTCTTGAGTTTTACGGCGATCTGAAAGATATTGAGGCTAAGGACCCAAGGTTGTTCCGGTGTCATCGGGCATTTATCGTAAACCTGATGAAGGTGGAATCTATAGATAAGAGCAAGAAGGAGATCATTTTTCAAACCAATCAGAATTCCGGAGAAGCAAGGCGCATTATTCCCGTTTCCCGCCAATTGTTGAAGCACCTCTTAGATAAGATGGGAGACCGGAGCCTCCTGAACAGACCTGTTTACGAATAGAATAGATACGGAGGGCATAGTTCTTCGGGAAGAAAAGGGGAGGAATATGGAACAAAGATTATCCGTTCAAGCAGAGGTGAAAGGCATTGATGCCACCAGTTTAAAATTAATTGCAGTATTGGCAATGCTAATTGATCATATTGGAGGGCTATTTTTTGCCGATTTTTTGGGCTTTCAGGTGGTAGGCAGAATTACATTGCCTATCATGGCTTTTTTTGTAGCCGAAGGATATATCCATACCAGAAGCTTCAAAAAATATACAATGCGCCTTGCTCTAACCGGGCTAGCCAGTGTGGTGCCTTACGGATTGGTATTTAAAGATTGGTATACTTCGGGAAACATCATGCTAACGTTGTTGATGGGCCTACTGGCAATATGGTTCTATGACAACACGACCAATCCTGTGCTTAAATACTTGGCTATTTCGGCTCTTTGCGTAGTCTCTCTTTTGGGAGACTGGAGTGTGATTGGAGTGTTCCTGGTTCTGGCTTTCTATGTGGCTCGCAAACAACAGAAGATTTACAACGGATGGATTATTGCAATAATTGCGCTTATGTTCATTTTCGGAGTCATCATTATATGGGCTGTTCCCGATTCGCTCAGCATCATGGGCATCAACGCCAGCACAATGAACGAATATCTTTATCCGTTTGCGATCGGCGGGGCCTGTATTTTTGCACTCCCTTTGCTATCCCGATATAACGGAGAGAGGGGAAAAGGCCCACGAACCTTCTTCTATTTGTTTTATCCGCTGCATTTGCTCGCGCTTTATCTGCTGAAGTTGGCTATTGATTATTACATATAAGAAGGGCTGTCTAATAAGTAACTAAAATAAAATCAGACGGGAAACGACATGTTTTCCGTCTGATTTTTGCGGTTTGACGAACTATTCGAATGTTGATGAAGCAAGGAATACTTTGAGGGTTCAAGGAGGAGCAGCATGAAAATTATGCCTTTACAGAAACGTGGAATCTCCGATAGTCGGCTGGTACTTGGCTGCATGCCTTTTGGTGGAGAATGGAGCCATGCACCGTATACACAGGAGCATGTCGTTGAAGCGGAGAGAGCTGTAGAAGCTGCACAATCCATCGGGATTACGATGTTTGATCATGCGGATATCTATCGTATGGGAAAAGCGGAAGAAATTTTCGGTCGGATTTTAAAGGGACAGCCCGGATTGCGTGAACAAATCGTAATTCAGTCCAAATGCGGCATTTTTTTGCCGGATGGCACGCTCCCAGGCCGTTTTGATTTCTCATATGATCATATTATGGAGTCCGTAGATGGTATCTTGAAGCGTCTGGGTACTGAGTATTTAGACATCCTGCTGCTGCACCGTCCCGATCCGCTGGTAGAGCCGGAAGAAGTAGCGAAGGTGTTCAGCGAGCTTAGGACATCCGGCAAAGTACGGCATTTTGGCGTTTCCAATATGAATGTAAGCCAAATTTGTTTTCTGGAGCGTAGCCTAACGGAGCCGCTGATTGTTAATCAGCTGGAGATGAGCCTGGCACATCTGCATTTTATAGATCAGACCGTACACGTGAACCAGCAGGCAGGGACGAATGTACATTTTGGCGAAGGATTGCTGGAATATTGCCAAACTGAGGATATTCAGCTCCAGGCTTGGGGACCGCTGGCGCATGGACGTTTTAGCGGAGGTTCTCTGGAAGGAGAGCCTGAGCATATCCGTAAGACGGCAGAACTGGTGCAGAAGCTGGCTTCTGAAAAGGGGACGACACGTGAAGCGATCGTCCTGGGCTGGCTGATGAAGCATCCGGCACGGATTCAGCCTGTCATTGGCAGCGCCAATCCTGAACGAATCAAAGCATGTCAGGATGCAGAACGCCAGAGCGAGCTGATGACCCGTGAGGAATGGTATCAATTGTATGTCAGTGCACGCGGACAAGCCTTGCCATAACTCGTTTAACAGGCCCTCCTTTCGTCTCATTAGCAGACGGAGGGAGGGCCTTTACGTGGATTCATCCTATATTTCTTCAGCAGCTATTCCTCTTCGTATCGTGCGAGGGCCTTGGCAGTTGTTTCCTTCATTCGCGATATTAATCGAGAGCCTTGAACGACCTTGACACGTTTGCCGAGGAAGCGGATTTTGGATAACACATATTCACATTCGTCTGCCTGGAAAGTGAGCGTAATACGATAGGTATCTGCTTCCTGATCATATTCGACCTCCTTTTCAAAACAGGAAAAAGCATATAAAATACGAGACATTTCACCGTTATATATAGGAATAATTTCGATGATGCCCTGTTCTTTGCGTGACTCCAGTATACCGAGTATTCGTTGGGTAAACGTCTCGGCTTCTTCAGGTCGGATCTCATCCTCCGTAACGGTTACGATGTTGGACAGTTTGGTGGACATAAATGCGCGGTGGCGGCGATTATACCACAGCAGACTCCATTCTTTTTTGACCATGGAAAACTCCAGCTTATATGGGAATCCGAACATTCGCTCATGCAGGCGTCCGTTGCGCAGTTTGTAGGTCATACAGATGCCTGAACGGGATCGCAGAATGGAACGCAATTCACGCAGGAGTGGATGATAAACCGAAGCAGCAGGGACCCCTGCTTTTTCGCGCAGGCTGCCATCAGCCTCCAGAGGCTCGTCATCTGCAAGTAATTGCCGAAGCTTATCAAGTGTAGACGGGGTAAAAGCCTCTGTCGCTGCCGAGTCTGCAAGCATGGACTTAAGCCAGACTCTTTCCTGCGATGTGGTAGCAAAAGCGCCCGATTCATCCAGTCGTGAGACGATCTGATAGTTAAATATTTTCTCGAAAAGGCTCATAATAGGCTTGCAGCTCCTTCCATTCCTGTCTGAATTCCTTACGCAGCCGCTGGGGTTCCAATACCTCACAGCTTGATCCGAAGCTGCGAATCCACGGTTTAATCTCAGTGATTCCATTCACTGTGATTTCATAGATAAAGGATTCACTTTCTTCCTCCGTAATTGCACCCCATTGTCCCTGTGACAGTACACGTTCCCGGATAAAGTTGCGCTTTGCACCCTCAGGATTAAAAAAACGTACCCGTACCTTCACGGGACGACCCGTATCAACAAGCCAGCTGTACCGCATTTTTTCTTCCAACACGGCTAACAGGTCGGCATAAAGCTGCTCTGGGACAGGCTTGCCCTCCACCAATTGAGTCATGCCCTCCATTCGAAACTTCATGATTCCTTTGCCGCCTACATGACCAAGCACATACCAACGTCCGTATTGATGATCATAGATGACTTGCAAGGGCAGAATGGTATGTTCACGGCCTTCAGTCTCTTTTTCAAATCGTGGGTTTGTGTTCTGTGACCCGTACATGCTTCGTTTGGATGCCGAAAAATATAAAAAGGTTACGCAGCGGCGTTGCCGAATGGCATGCAGAAGCGGATGAATATGGGCTTCGTCCAGAATGCGTGAATAATAATGGTATTTATATAAAAAAGGCTCTGCCATCTCCCGATCTCCGAGCTGGCGGCGCATGGCCTTTTTAAGATGATCTCGCAACAGATATCCCTGCACAGAGGGGAGCTGAGTGTTGGCCATAACGTCCACAAAATCATATAAGTCCAGTAATTCCTCGTCCGTCAGTTCTGTCACCAGATCATTACGGACAGCATAGCGATAGGGTCTGCCGCCAGGCTCCTTACGAACTACGCCGACTTCGACCAGATATTTCAGATCAGAACGGATTGTTTTTTCATCCGGCAGTGCACTGTCGGAAGGCAGCCCATTGCAGCAAGCGTCCAGCAGTTCCATGGTGGTCATAGGCTGTGATTGCAGCGCTGTCAGCAGAAGGGATAAGCGGACGCTTTCCGATTCCTTGAGCGATTTGGCCCGAAACAGGAATAACAATAATGGGTCAGCGGATTCGTAATAATTAAAGCGCAGCATCTCATTAAAATCATGTCCCTGTTCCGCAGGCAACTGCTGTTGTACGGATTGGACAATTTCCTTGAGACGCCGAATCGTTTTATCAAAGGTGTGCACCGAAATGCCAAGTCTGTCTGCAAATTGCTGCCGATTATAAGCGCCGCTGGTTAGTGTGAGCATGCGCAGGAATTGAATTTCTTTATCAAAACTCTCTCTCGCCATGATGCATTCCCCGTTTCTGTAGCCGTTCTCCGAAAACAAGTATCCCTTTATTCTATCAGGGAAGGGATGCAGGAAAAAGGTAATTTATTCATCTTTGTAATACTTTCACCATGTTCATGACTTCCAAAATAAAGGATTATAGGGACATAAGGTAGCACGATAAGTAAAAATTCATACATAACAGAAGGGTGAGGCAACATGTTTGGACGATTTAAAAATGAAGTGTTATATCCATGGGTAGGTAAGCTTTCGATTTATGAAACAATTAAGCAGGGACTGGACCCTCAGGGAAGGCTTACGGATGATCATTTGCCGGATGATGAAGAATACTGGGCAGGTCACACGATGCGTTGGGTGGCAGGAGGGCTGGATGGAGCGTTTGGGCATCACGGCGCTGGCGGAGATGGAGAGACTGAGAAAATTAAGGAGCTAGCACACTTGTTGTCCAGACAATGCCGCAAGCCAGGGATGAAAACAAGACGTGAGACGTATGTACGCTTGATGGAGGAAAATGCGCTCAGCCTGATTGATCCGCTGCTAGATGCGGTGCGCGAACATCCAGCAATTCAGCCGGATCGATTGTATGAGGAAGCGCGTTGGCTGGCCGAACACGGAGCACATCGCAATGTGGTGAAGGTCGGTATTGCATTGCTCGGATTGCTGGAGACGGATCAACACCACGAGCTTATTTTAACGCTAGCCAAGCATGATGAATTCACGCTATATGCGGCTGTAGCTATCCGTAATATTTCGGATCAGGCCAATGAGCAGTTGTATAATTTAGCCTTACAGGTACATGGTTGGGGACGTATTCACGTCGTGGAACGACTGGAGCCGGCGCGGCAGGAAATACGTGATTGGTTATTACGGGAAGGATTCCGTAACAATGTCATGTATGAGTATCTTGCTTATGAGTGCGCTCATAAAGGCGAGCTGCATACAGCCATCGCTGTACCTCATATTGATCGGGAGTTATTTGACGGAGCAGGCGATATACTGTCGGCTTTGCTGGCGGCAGGCGGACCTGCGGAAAGTATAGACGATTATGAGCATGCCGCTATGGTCATAGGCAACTACCTTCGTCATGCTAAGACTATGTGTACGACTGTGAAGCATCTTACGATCATCATGGATATTGCGGACTTCCTCGATGAAGAAGACGATTCATGGGAGGCACGTTATGACCATGAATGGACGCCGGAATTACGTAAACGTTACGCGTCGATATGCCAGCAGATGATGGACGATCCGCAGTGGATGAAGCTGGTAGAGCAGGAACTACATCATGCAGATTCACCGCATCTTCACTGTGCCATTCGCGCAGCTCGAATGCTAGCACTAGATGTATGGCCCGTGCTATTTGATCAATTAAGCAAACACCCAGTCAAGCCTAATCTGTACTTTGAACTTAGCAAGACAGAGGATGAACAGCGGGCATGTAAGCTGGTGGCTTTTGCAGAAAAGCACTTGCCTCTGGGAGAGATAGCTTCCGGTCCTGCTGATGTGCCGGGCTTTGGACCGGAGTATGAAGCGCATCAATGTCTGGGGATGCTGCTGCAACTATTGTCTTCTTACGAAGGAATGGGACAAGAGCTAGTTGCTACCGGACTTTGGAGCCCGGTGACCTCCAATCGCCGTGCAGCGCTTCATGTACTCAAGGAATGGCCTTCTGAGATGTGGGGAGAGGCAACGATAGAGCGCCTTCGTTGCTTATCGGAAGCTGAAACGGAGGAGTCGATCAGAGAACAGATTTGGGAAATACTTTAAGGATAAGGGAGGGAACAACATGACAGATATGAAGCATGGGCAGGGTTTCATTCAACCGGAAATGCGCGACACGATTTTGCGTGAGCTGCGCGCGTTGGAGCAGGAAGAGCAGGTGCGCATTGTGTACGCCTGTGAATCAGGCAGTCGGGCATGGGGGTTTCCTTCACAGGACAGTGACTATGATGTACGATTTATTTATGTAAGACCCATAGAATGGTATTTATCTATTTTTGATAAGCGGGATGTGATTGAGCGGCCAATCAGCAATATGCTGGATATAAACGGTTGGGATTTGAAAAAGGCGCTCCATTTATTTCGCAAATCCAATCCGCCTTTGCTGGAATGGCTGCAATCTCCGATTCCCTATCTGGAGCAATATTCAGTGGCCGATCAGATCCGTGCAATCTCGCCGTTAACCTTCTCTCCGAAGTCCTGTATGTATCACTATCTGAATATGGCACGGGGAAACTATCGGGACTATTTGCAAGGTGAACAGGTGAAAATTAAAAAATATTTTTACGTGCTGCGTCCGCTGCTGGCCTGTGGCTGGATTGAACGTTACAACAGTATGCCTCCTATAAAATTCGTAGACTTGCTAGCGGAATTCATTCCGGTAGATACCGAACTTTATCAGGTGATCGAGCATTTGCTGGAGCGTAAAAAAGCGGGTGAGGAGCTGGATATGGAGCCGCAGCTTTCGGTGGTGAATGACTTTATTGAGCAGCAAATTGCTTATTTTGAACAGAAGGCGCCTTTGCTTCAGCATATGGAGGGCGGACGGGATCAGCAATTGGACGAGATGTTCCGCGCTGCGGTGAATGAAGTATGGAAAACATAAGCTGGGAAGGAGAAGTGGAGTATGCACATCACGCTAAAAGCAACCGGAAACAAGGCCGGGATGATTTCGCATTTGCTCGCCAAGAACCCTTACAATACGTATGATCGCACGGAAAAGGGTGCTCGTGTACGCATGGTGTACACCGTTTTTACGGAGGAAGAGGCAGAAATCGTCATTCAGGCTTCACCAGATTCGATAGATTTGGTCAAAAATAGTCCGGATAGCTATGACATTACACAATATATTAATGACCGGGAGTTTGTAACCAGCAGCTTGTTTTGCACCTATATTCGCGGCGCGCTTGGCACGGCCTTGAACGGCAAACCCAAGGAAGACTATGCAGCATGGGTGACGCATCCTTTTGCGCTGGAGTTATCGTTTGGGCCTGTTGCGTCAGATTTGCCAGATGCTGTGGTGGAGGGACTATTTGCGCCGCTGGGCTATCAAGTGACCATCGAACGAGGGAAAGCGGATTATTCTTTTCAGCTGAAAAATCGAAGCACCGTCAGATATGTCACGCTAAGCGGCCATCAGACGGTGCAATACGCGCTGCGTCAGTTATTGCTGTTAATTCCAGTGTTGGATAATTATAAGCACTACTATATTAGCAAAGAAGAGTTTGATAAGCTGAAACGTTACGGTGAAGGCTGGCTGCAAGAGCATCCGATGCGCGAGCTCATCATTCGACGCACGCTTCATTTTACCAATCTGATTGAGCAATTTGAGCAATCTGATTCTGCTGCTACACAGACTGAAAAACATGCGGTCCAAGAACAAAACCATAATCACGAACAGGATCAGCAGCAAGATCAGTCACTGGAGGAAGGAAAGCAACAGCCTGTAATGCGGCTAAATGAGCTGCGGTATCAAGCCATTATGGATGTGATTCGCAAGCTGCCCCGAAGACAGAAAATCGTAGATTTTGGATCAGGGGAAGGGAAGCTTTCGGCTCGGATGGCTCGAATCAAGGGCATTGAAGAGATTTGGGCTGTGGAGCCGTCTGCATATGCACAGGTGAGGGCTGTGGAGCGTTTTGCCAAGCTGGAAAGGCATGCCGATGCAATTCGCCCTACACCTATGATGGGCTCTCTCTTTTATTATGATGAACAATTGAGGGGAAAAGATGTGATGATCCTGTGTGAGGTCATTGAGCATGTGGATGAGCATCGTCTGAACCGGGTGATGGATACGATTGTGACAGAATATCAGCCGGGTGTGCTGATCGTGACGACTCCCAATCGCGAATATAATGAGGTGTATCGTATGGATCAGCAAGAGCTGCGGCATGGCGATCACCGTTTTGAATGGAGCAGAAGCGAGTTTCGTGAACGATGCGAGCAATGGATTGAGGAAGCTCCCTATTCATTAGCGCTGGAAGGGGTCGGAGAAGAGGTCGAAGGCTTTGGACAACCGACCCAAATGGCTGTATTTACGCGCAGAAAGGAGCCGAAGAATTCATGAGCAATTCATCCGAACGAACGATTAATCTACCGCATGCTGGACTGGTTGTGTTGGTAGGGGCCTCGAACAGTGGCAAAACCACTTTACTGGACAGGTTGGTGAGCGAAGGGATTCTATTGAAAACGGAAGTGGTATCCTCAGATCATTTTCGCCAGCTGGTCGGAGATACGGAATTTATAGACTGGAGCGGACTTCCAAGACTGGAATCGGACGTGCTGTTTTATGAGTATCAGCAGATGTCAGCCAAGGCGTTTGAAGCGATGGATACCATTCTGGCTATGCGCTGTCGTCTGAATAAGCTGACGGTTGTGGATGCCACCCATCTGTATGCTGAGGATCGCCAGAAATATGTACAGCTGGCAGCCAAAGCGCATGTACCAGTGATGGCCTTGGTGCTGGATGTGCCCGAATCTGTGCTGCTGGAACGTGATGCAGGTAGGGCGCATCCGCGTGGTCGCCAACGGGTCAAGCAGCAGGCACAGCTGTTAAAGCGGAACCTGCGCGGTATCCGGGAAGAAGGTTTTAACGCTTGTTATGTCCTCAAGGATGTAGAAAAGGTTAACTTTGCCCGCCGTGCTCAGCCGCTGTTTCATGATATAGGTGCAGGCATTGATATCATTGGTGACATCCACGGGTGCTACCGGGAGATGCTGGAGGTGTTAGAGCGGCTCGGATATATGGAAGATACGGAAGGACTATACCATCATCCAGAAGGCAGAAGACTGGTATCCGTTGGGGATGTGATGAGCCGTGGCCCAGCATCGTTATTAGCGGTGCAGTTTTGGAAAAAGCACGTGGATGCCGGACTCGCCTACATGATTGATAGCAATCATGGCTGGAAAATCGGTCGTTATCTTGATGGAAGAAAAGTAACTCTCAATCATGGAGATGAACGATTCGCAGAGGAACTGGTTCAATATGAACAAAAGGTGGGCAAGGCAGCAGCGGAACAGCTTAGAGGCGAGCTGAGGGATTTTCTGCTACATGCGCCCTCTCATCTTATTTTCGGCAGAAATGGGTTGCGACACCTGGTTGTGACTCATGCGGGGATTAAGGATCATTTTATTGGCAAACAGTCGGCACGTATTTCTGATTACTGTCGTTATGGAGATACGGATGGTCAGGATGCAGACGGAAAACCAATCCGCAAAGATTGGTTCGTAGAACATGAATCGGGAGAAATAGTAGTATGGGGACATGACCCGAGACCGCAGCCTACGATTGTGAACCAGACGGTGAATATTGATCAGGGTGTGGTATTTGGCGGCATGCTGACCGCTTATCGTTATCCGGAAAAGGAATTTGTCAGCGTTCCGGCTCATGAGAATTATGCGAATGACCCCGATAGCCCACTTGTCCGGTGGCAGAAAAAACGGTTTTCCCCGCCGAATTTACGTAAGCTCATCGCTGGTTACAGTGTACTAACGGAATCGTATGGCGAAGTGCGCGTACAAGGAGAATGGGTCAAATCCGCTATAGATACCGTGTCACATGTGACAGTACCGATGGAGGAACTGGTGTACATTCCACCAACTATGAGTCCTGCTCCCACGGTTTCCGCAGAAGAAGGATATCTGGAGCATCCGCGTGAGGCGCTGGCTTATTATCGTGGTCAAGGCGTACAAACGATGGTAGCGGAGAAAAAGCATATGGGTAGCCGGGCGATTTTGCTATTATTCAAAAACGAACAGGCTGCTGTCGAATATGTAGGATACCCGACATTAGGCACGATCTACAGCCGCAGCGGCCGCCCTTTCTTTGAACCAGGCCTTGCGAAGCAGGTGCTGGAAAAGCTGAATGCCGATCTACAGACTGCCGGGTATTTTGAGCGGAATCAGACGGATTTCGTGTTGTTGGATGCGGAAATTGTTCCGTGGAATCTCAAGGCTCGGGAACTGATTGCTGCACAGTATGCGCATGTGGGTGAAGCAGCTCTGCTGGATCGCAGTAAGCTGGTAGACAAGCTGAAGCAGGCGGAGGTTGCAGGCCGGGAGGTTGGAGACTGGCTGGAGGAAATGGAACGGAAATATGGCAATGCCGTAACGTTCCAAGAGGTTTTTCAAAAATATTGCTGGGATGTGGACGGTCTGGATGAAATTCGTATTGCACCATTTCATACACTGGCCCACAGCGGCCGGACGTTTTTTGACCAATCTCATCTTTGGCATATGGAGCACAACCGGGAGCTGGCAGGACTGTCCTCGCTGTTTATGGAGACAGAGTATCGGGTCATCACGGACGAAGCAAGCGAGGAAGAGGTTATCCGCTGGTGGAACGAGATGACAGAGGATGGTCATGAGGGCATTGTGATCAAGCCGGAACGCTTTTTGATGAAAAATCGGGACAAGATGATTCAGCCTGCAATCAAGGTGAGAGGCCGGAAGTATTTGCATATCATTTACGGTATGGATTATCTTGCCCCTGAGAATTTAAAGCGTCTGAAGCAGCGCCGAACGAACAAAAAGGAGCGTCATGCCCTGATAGAAGGAGCGCTTGGTATGGAGGGCGTGGAACGTTTTGTCCGTAAGGATACGGTGGATCGTATTCATGAATGCGTCCTTGCCGCGCTATCTTTGGAATCGGAGCCGATTGATCCGAGACTGTAGTTTGCGAAGGAGGGATTGAGATGGATAGGAGTACACCGTTAATTGATATTGGTGTGAACTTGATGCACCGTTCGTTTCATGCAGATCGGGAACAGGTGGTAGAGAGAGCAGCGGCTGTAGGAATTACACCGTTGATTATTACCGGAACCAGTGTCCGGAGCAGTCGGGAGGCTGCTCAGTATGCGGCTCGTTATCCGGGTAAACTGTACACGACGGCTGGCGTGCATCCCCATGATGCCAAAAGTTGCAGCACAGATACGATTCAGCAGCTCCGCCAACTTGTGGCTCAGCCGCAGGTCGTATCCATAGGGGAATGCGGGTTGGATTATAACCGTGATTTTTCTCCGCGTGATGTACAGCGCCGATGGTTCGGAGAGCAGATTCAACTGGCGGGGGAGCTGCATATGCCTTTATTCCTGCATGAACGAGATGCGCATGAGGACTTTGTCGCTATGTTGCGAGAGCATCAGGGGCTTGTTGATAAAGCGGTGGTGCATTGTTTTACCGGTACTGCACAGGAATTGCATACGTATGTGGAGATGGGACTGTATATCGGTATTACGGGCTGGATCTGTGATGAACGGCGCGGCAAGCATCTGCGGGAGCTGGTCAGGGATATTCCATTGGACCGGTTGATGATTGAAACGGACGCTCCATTTTTGACCCCGCGTAATTTGCCCGTGAAGCCCAAAGAAGGGCGTAATGAGCCGGTGTATCTCGCTCACATCGCCGCTACGATTGCCGAGTGCACAGGCCGCAGCATGATGGAGATCGAAATTGCGACGACGGAAACGGCCAAACGTTTCTTCGGATTATAGGATTGTCAAAGCCATGGATGTGGTATATATTATAGTGAATTAAAAAGCATTGTCGGGAGCTTGAGATAGTCAGGCTGAGAGGGTGGCCCTTGCCGCCGACCGTGAAATCTGATCTGGGTAATGCCAGCGTAGAGAAACCTAGAACACCTTACAAGAAACAGGAATACCGCCGATTAGCGGCGGCTAGTCGATGGATACGTTTCATATCCTATATCAAGTTAATGAGCTACAGTCTGTAAAAAGTTGCAGACGGACAAGCGTGTCTTGTTCTGTACCTGACTTTGGCTTGGTTTCAGTGCAGTAGACTGCTGTGCTATATGAGATATGTCGACAACTGATAATGTATGGTGATCATTTTATGACTGCGCATAAAGCTTGCCTGGAGATTCAGCTCCGGACAGGCTTTTTTTTATGGCCAAATGGCCTATTTTAAAGAAAAAGGGGAGCGTATCAACAATGAATACGAATGTAAGAGGAGTGTCCAAAGGGCTGAAGCTGACTGATATTTTGGTCACGATTGTAATCTCTGTAGTGTTTGGGCTGGTCTACAAAATATGGGGACCTGCCTATGATTTGATGAAACCATTCGGTCTGCACGCCGAACAACTAATGTATGGCATGTGGTTTATGGCTGGCACGTTCGCTTATCTCATCATTCGCAAACCGGGTGTTGCGATTTTGGCAGAGGTGGCCGCGGCAACCGTCAGTGCCTTTTTGGGAAGTGAATGGGGCATGTCCACCTTGTACTACGGTTTGCTGCAAGGCTTGGGAGCGGAGCTGTTCTTTGCGATTTTTCTGTATCGGAACGCCAACCTGTGGGTTGCTTCACTAGCTGCGGCAGGAGCGGCTGTCACTTCTCTGATTTTAGACTTCAGCTATGGGTATATTGATCAGCTATCGACCTGGAACTATGTTTTGTATATTGGATTTCGGATGATTGGCAGTATTGTGATTGCTGGAATATTCGCTTTCTATCTGGCTAAGGCATTGGAAGTAACCGGCGTTACGCGAAGTTTGAGACCGGCAACGGAACAAGATTATAAGGGGCTGGATTGATGAGTCCGACCAACGAAGATGTGGTGGCTTCGATCACCCGTCTTCGGTTGAAATTCCCCGGTGAGCAAGAGCTGCTTTTTCACAATATGTCCTTATCTGTTCGCAAAGGGGAAAAGCTGCTGCTACTGGGGCCGAGCGGATGCGGCAAATCAACGCTGCTTCAGGTGCTGAGCGGTCTGATTCCACGCACGATAGAAGTGCCTATGAAATGCGATGCTGCCGTGATCCCGAGTCTCTCTGGTATTGTATTTCAAGATCCCGACACACAGTTTTGTATGTCATATGCAGACGAGGAACTGGCTTTTGTATTGGAAAATAAGCAGGTTCCAAGGGAGCAGATGCCATCCCGTATTCGCGAGCTGCTAATGCAGGTTGGTCTTCCAACGCATGATATACATCTGCCCATTGCCAGCATGTCACAAGGAATGAAACAGCGGCTGGCGATTGCATCGGTGCTGGCTATGGAACCGGAAGTGCTTTTTCTGGATGAGCCGACAGCCTTGTTGGACGAGGAAGGTACTACACAGGTGTGGGATACCATTCGCAACATTTCGGCAGACCAGACGCTGGTGATTGTAGAGCATAAAATTAATGAAATTGTCCAGGATGTGGATCGGATTGTGGTGCTTTCTGCTCAAGGGGAGATTATTGCGGACGGAAGGGCGGAAGAAGTATTTCATATACACCGACAAGCATTATCCGAGTATGGCGTGTGGTATCCGGGAGTATGGGATGAATCGTCTTCACCACGTTGGAATGATTCTATGACGCAGCAGAATGATGCGTTGCTTGCGGATAGTCCGTCCACTTCAGCATGTACAACAAATTTGCTGGAGTTGAAACATTTTAGCGGACTTCGGGGAGGGAGCTCAGTCATTTATGTGGAGCAAGCGCAGGTGAAGCCTGGCGACTGGATTGGTGTGGTCGGTGAAAACGGGGCTGGCAAAAGCTCGCTTTTGCTCTCTATGATGCGCTTACTTCACACGCAGGGGTGTTATCGCGTGTGCGGAGCTGAGGCAGGCAATACGGAGCAACTGGCTGGGCGCATTGGGTTCGCGTTTCAAAATCCAGAGCTGCAATTTGTAGCGAACACCGTGCGAAGTGAACTGGAGTATTCGTTACCCAAGAGTTTGTTTACAGCTGAACAGTGTAGGGAACGAGTGGATCGAATGCTTATACAATTCGGAATGGAGCGGCTGGATGAGCGCCATCCGTATCAGCTCTCGCTGGGTCAAAAAAGACGATTAAGTATTGCTACGGCAATGATCCGGGAGCCGGAAGTGCTGCTGCTGGACGAACCGACTTTTGGGCAGGATGCGCGTAATACCTTTGTCATGCTGGATATGTTGGAACAGCTGAGAGTGGCAGGCACGGCCATTGTGATGGTTACGCATGACCCGGAAATTGTCCGTCGATATTGTACTGATATATGGCGGATTCAGAAAGGGGAACTACAGTATGAGTCTGTCCTTTCCTCATCATGAAACATGGCTGCATCGTGTGAATCCGGGCCTAAAGCTCGTAATGTTTTCTCTGCTGTTTGTGATCGTTATAGTCATCCATGATCCGAACGTTATGTTTAATGTTACATGTGCTATGCTGCTGTTGCTTGTCTGGTCAGGCCATCCATGGAAGCGGCTGCTGCTGTATGGATCTCCCTTTATATTGGTGTTTATTTCAACCTCAACAGGCATGATGATGTTTGGCAAGGGAGTGACGACCTGGTGGACATGGGGCCTGATCCATATTACGCAGGAAAGCTTTTTCCGAGGGATGCATCTGGGTTTTCGTGCACTGAGTATGGCCGCAGCAGGGTTGCTGTTTGGTTTAACGACTCGTCCGGTGAGCCTTTTTTATTCACTGATGCAGCAATGGAAGCTCCCTCCCAAGTATGCGTACAGCTTTTTGGCAGCTATGCGGTTGATGCCGATGATGCTGGATGAATTTCAGGCTTTGAGACATGCCCACCGTATTCGAGGTTTGCACCAGCATGTGTCCAAATGGAATATGTATGCCACGCTGCGCAGGTACGCCATTCCGCTGCTCGCTCAAAGTATCCGGCGTGCGCAGCGCATTGCTATAGCCATGGAAGCCAAGGGTTTTGCTAATGAAACCAAGCGTACGTATTATTATGCGATCGGCTATTCGGCTGTAGATATTATATTTATTTTGTATTTTGTGGTGCTGCTGATGCTAGCTTGGGGACTTGGTACCTGCTTTCCTTATGTGGGGGTATGGGATGTACGTTAATTGTTGTCAAAAGGCTTTGCCCGATTTCTGCTCTGTGGTATATTAATGCAATGGGAATTGACGGCTCGTACAGACCCGCCTGGGCTGGCGGGCTTATTACATTTTCCCGCAGTAATGGATCATCAGGAGGCCAAGTTTCATGATTACGCTGCATCAGGTAAACAAGCATTATACCACCTCAAGCGGCCCATTTCATGCGGTTCAATCCGTGTCTCTTCAAGTGGAGGAAGGGGAAATTCACGGTATCATAGGTGCCAGCGGTGCCGGCAAGTCTACGTTACTCCGGTTGATGAATGTATTGGAAAGGCCGGATGAGGGAAACGTGGTTGTGAACGGGGAAGATCTGACTCGCATGCCGGAAAAACATCTCCGTGAAGCGCGGCGATCCATAGGGATGATTTTTCAGCATTATCATCTTGTTCATAATCGGACGGTAAGTGGAAATGTAGCAATGCCGTTGGAACTGGCAGGTGTCGCGAAAAAAGAGAGAGCAGAACGCGTGCGCGAATGCCTGCAATTCGTTGGTTTAGCGGATAAGGCAGAACAGTATCCGGCACAACTGAGCGGAGGCCAAAAGCAACGTGTGGCGATTGCCAGAGCACTGGCGAATCGTCCTGCGGTGCTGCTTTGTGATGAGCCGACCTCGGCCCTTGATCCGCAGACGACTGCGGATATTCTAGGTGTGTTACGGGAGATCAACCGTGAACTGGGAGTTACGATTGTAATCGTCACACACGATATGGACGTGGTACGCAATATTTGTACCCGTGTATCCGAAATGCGGGACGGGCATTTACTTTCAACGAAACATGTAGCTGACCCTATGGTAGGTTCAACCTTGGAAGCAGGTGAAGCTGATGAATGACATGTTGAGCATCATTGCGCAGTATCAGTCAGAGATATGGAAAGCCATCGGGGAGACGTTTATCATGGTGGGGATTTCCATTGCAGCAGCTGTGCTGTTAGGGCTTCCGGCAGGAACGATTTTGTATTTGTGCGGCAAAGGGCAAAAATATGAAAATCGACTGCTCTTCACCATACTGAACAGTCTGGTCAATGTCATCCGCTCGTTTCCGTTTTTGCTGCTCGTGGTGTTTATGATTCCATTTACACGTTTGGTGGTAGGCACGGCGCTGGGCACGATGGCTGCTACGGTTCCCTTGTCAGTGGTAGCCATCGCCTATTATTCGAGACTGGTGGAACAATCGTTGCTTGAGGTGCCCAAGGGTGTGATTGAAGCCGCTACGTCTATGGGAGCATCCACGCTCCAGCTTATTTTTAAATTTCTATACGTGGAAGCCCGTTCCGGACTTGTACTGGGTTTGACCACATCCACCATTAGCTTCATCTCCTACTCCACGGTGATGGGCATAGTGGGCGGCGGCGGGGTAGGCGATTTTGCCATCCGCTATGGTTACCAGCGGTTTGAAACAGGCTTGATGGCGTTCACCATCGTCGTTATGATTATTTTCGTACAAACGATCCAGTTCACCGGAAGCACCATATCCCGCCGGATCGACAAGCGGTAAGAGGTTTATGAATCTCTTTATTAACACTTGCACAACTCACTATGGGAAATAAAAATGACTTTACAGTGCCTCAAAAGCGGAGCGGGCAGAATTGTTCTGGAGAAGCGTTAGCGTTCGCCTTTGAAATGGGATTCTAACCTATCATCACTTTAAATGAGAGAATCCCATTTCAACAGCGATCGGAAGAACAATCTGCACGCGAAGCGGCTCGACCTCCCACTGTAACTCATTTTTTATCTTCCCAATCACAACTAATTTGGAGGTTCATCATCGAATGAGTCGGAAAAACAACATGAAAACGAACTTGAAATTACTTACACTATTTGCAGTGGTTATGCTGCTGGTTGCCGGATGCGGTGGTCAGAAGCAGGCTACACAAGAAACAACAACTAAAGAAGCAACATCCCAAAAAGAAGTGACCTTGAAAGTAGCCACGCTGATCCCACCGATGACAGATGTGCTGGATATCGTGAAGCCACTGCTTAAACAGGACGGAGTCAATCTGGAAATTGTTGTGCTGTCAGACAATATCCAACCGAACAACGCATTGGCAAGCCGTGAAGTGGATGCTAACTTCTTTCAGCATGCTCCGTTTATGCAACAATATAATGAAAGCAACAAATCTGATTTGGTAGCGGTAAAACCGATTTACAACGCCATTTATGGCGCGTACTCCAAAAAATACAAGAACGTTAAAGACCTGCCCGAAGGTGCGACGATTGCCATTGCCAATGATCCGGCTAATACCGGACGTTCTTTGGTAATGATGGAGCAAAACGGTCTAATCAAGCTTAAAGAAGGTGTAGGCTATAATGCTACACAGGCTGATATTATTGAGAATAAGAAAAAGTTAGTGTTTAAAGAAGTGGATTTGTTGATGCTGGCGCGGTCGCTGGATGATGTGGACATGGCTGCCATGTATCCTGCATATGCCAAGCCGCTCGGTCTGACACCGAAGAAGGACGCGCTGATTACCGAAAAAGATGATACGCACTTTGCCATTAATTTGGTAGCGCGTAAGGATAATGCAGATTCCGATGCCATTCAAAAGCTGGCAAAACGAATGACCGGACCGGAAGTACGCAAATTTTTTGAGGACAATTACAAGGATAGCGTGGTTCCAGCATTTTAAATAAATGAGGATTTTGCAAAAATCCAATAAGCGACTTCCAATGAATAAGATATAGATCGAAATGGTTTAGTTCGTCTATATCTTGCACTTTGGAGCGACTGGAATCGAATTTTGCAAAATCCTGAAATAAGTATTGAAACATTATTTTTGATGATATTTGACCTGTATAATGGAGTGCAGTCTGTGAAGAGCAGATGGTCTCCCTTGTGCAGGTCTTTTTCTTTTTCATCCTTAATATGGGTAAAATTCATCGAAATCAGGGTACAAAGTCTTATTTTTTAAGATTTTAGTGTATTACAGCACTGTGAATTTTGGTCATAAAGGGTGATAGAGTAATGATAAGGAACCTATTAAAATAAATATACGAACAAACATTCGTTTTATGTTTTGTTAACGATGTTTGTAGGAGGGTCGAGAAATTCAGCTGACAACGGTTCAAAAGCGTCAATAAAAAGGAAGGTAAACAATATGAAGCTGTTTGTAACTGTAAAAAGTTTGGGAAAGCGTAAACCCGCACTCGCACAACAGGAAATAGAGCTGAGCCCTACTCCAGAAACATTGCGAGATTTGATTACAGCAACCGTTGCCCTGAATGTTCAAAAGCTACGAGAAAAGCAGGAGAGTGTCGCGCTGATTCCGTTCCTCACGGGAGAGGAAATTCAGGCACAAGGCGAGACAGGCAAAGTTGGATTCGGTTCCATATATAATGATGGTGTTCCTAATATTGAGGCTGCCGTGAACACGGCGATGCAGGCCTTTGAGGATGGTTTATACAGGGTTTTTGTATGTGATGAGGAAGCGATTGAACTGGACGCTCCTTTGTCACTTCATGCAGGGGATGAGATTGTATTTGTACGTTTCACAATGTTGGCTGGAGGCCTATGGTAGAGGAGGAGACGAAATATGCATCAGGAGAACAATGAGCAAGAATATTTCGCCACACTGAAAGAGCGCACGACGCAACTGGGTGGACAACAGCAGGAGTTGGCTCAGTATGTTGTGGAACTGGGTAAGCTTCATTACATACAAGAGGTTGAGGAGCCATTTATCAAATGTCAGCAAATACTGAAAGAACGGGCGGCAGAAAGCGGAGAACCGCTGTTCAAGCCACTGGCAGAAGTGTTGCGTTCTCTAATTGGACAAACAGCTGGCGATGTGTTTGCACATCTAACCGAGCATGTGATCGAATATCCTTACAGCACTGGGTATGAGCGCAGACCGTTTCGCACTTCTGATATTACCGCTCATACTTCCCGGGTTTATAAAAAAATGGTGCAGTTGATCCGAATGGACTGTATCGGATTCTCTATAATGGATTATTTAACGAAAAAGGATTACGAACCAGGCAGGGATTACCGGATTCAGGAAACGATTGGTGATTGGATTGCTTACGAGCTAGACAACGGCAATTCACAGGTGCTAGAGGCGCTAAAAGCTATTATTTATGGGGATAATCAGGCGGCGCTACTTACGCGCAATATGATTAAAGGCATGCTGCTAAGCCATCAAGATGAGAATTATCACATGATTGGCGAGCTGCTGGCAGCGGCCAGGCTTCAAGAGGGATTACGCCAAAGCATTGTGGAGCAAATGGATGAAGGAACTCCTCAGGCTCTCATTTATCTGTTAAAGGTGATCATCGACCAAGGCTTCATTCGATACAGTTCGGTAGTGCGGGCGCTTGCAGTGTGGACGGGCATGGGCTTGGAATCTGCCAATCAGCGGGTCGTTCGCCAGCTGATCGAGCAGGCATATGAAGCATTAACTCGCACTGAACTGCGCCAGGAATGGCTGACCAGCTCAAATGCTAACGAACTGTATATGAGCTTGTGGGCTACGGCAGTACATGAGGAACGTGATTTATATGGACAGGTTCGCCAACTTATGGAGCAGGGAGCAGCATACCAGAAGATTGTAGCACAGTATGTACTGTCTAATACTAAAAACAAGGATCTGCGCCTCGGAATTGCGAGAGAATATCTGGATGAGACGGACCCCGAGCTTCGCTATTGGATACTGACGAACTATACAACTGATTATTTTTATGAATGGGTAGAAGGCGGGACGGTCGCGGATCGAATCGTTAAAGTGGCGCGCACTCCTTTGCTGGATAGCAAAGAGGAGCGTCGTAAGGATTTTGAACGACTTCATAATCTATTTGTACATATGAAAAAGGGTGAGTCTACCGAGCCTTCCAAGGTGCTGGATTATGTAAACCTGTATCACCGCTCGGATGCACCTATTCAAAAAATGCTGTATCTCGCTGGTTATGATATGGATGCTTCCTGGATTGGGGAAATTATAGCCTTAAAGGATCAGATTAGCCCTAATCTGCGCAGCGAGATATTGAACCATTTTGTGCAGAACCCTGAGGATGCGGTACAGCGTGATTTTATTTTTTCCAGCTTGTCTGACAAAAGTATGAGTATCCGTGAGTTCGCTGTGGCCAAGGCGCGCAAGCTGACGCTGTCGGAACCAGAAATGCAGCAAATGGAAGCTTTATTAAAGCTCAAGACAGGCTCGTTGCGACAAAGTGTCATTGGTGTGTTGCTTTCACAATCGGAAGATCCGCTCGCTGGCTCATTGGAACGCTTGCTTCGTGCGAAGGCGGAACTGCAACGATTGGGTGGACTGGAAATATTGACAAAGATATATGCAGACCCGGATCGTGCCCAGCAGTATGAAAATCTGCGGGCTTTAGCGGATATCATTCAGCAACCCACCGCCAAAGAGGAGCAACTGCTGTCCAAGCTGGGACAGGAGGATGCTTATACAGGGACAAACGGCTTTGGCTTGTACGATCCGAATGTCAAGGAAGCTTGGTTGGAAGAGAAGGTTGATCTGGGTGATTTCCGAATGGCCGATGTTTTTGCTAGTCCATTGGAGAAGCTCAAGCAGTTTTTGAGTGGACTGGATGAGCTTGTTCATCATCATCGTGATGTGGAATATACTGCGGAGTATTATTCAGGCTACAAAGATACATTGCTTATTGGGACGAATCTTCGCCCTCTACGACTGGTTCAGGTCGATGAAGAAGTAGATTCCAGGCTGTCTTTATATCCTCTTTATGAGGAATGGGAACGTTATTTGCAGGAAAGCGGCATAGAAGCACGTGATCTGCTGGAGCTTGTTTTATATGATCGATTGGAGCCAATGGACCAAACGTTGGATCGCTACTATCGATATTTCTCATTTAACTTTGGCTATTCAGAACAAAGCAAGCAAAAGCTGCTAGAAGGATGGCGTAAAGACTTCGCCGAACAAATGTATCCTTTAGAGCGGATTAACGAGGTTCAAAAGTGGATGGCAGAGCTGACCTATTCCGATCAGGTAAGCACATTAATTAATGCTTATTTTATGGACACAGCCGGTTCCGAAACATTTGACGTAATCGACCTTGCCTTCAATTCACTAATGCAAAGTATGCCTAAGGATAGACCTGTAGAGGATATGGGAATGTTTCATTTATTGTCCGGCCCGTGGTTGGCATTGGAGAAAGGGCGAGTCCATGATAATGAGTCCTTTAAGCGTTTTTTCCATACCTTTGTGAACTACGCAGAATGGCCAGGCATGGAAAATCGTTTTTATTCTCCGCTGGACCTAGAGGATCACTTCAAAGCCTATGAAAAAGGGCTGATCAGTGTAGGTGAAGTGTATCGGGAGCTGCTGGCCGGTAGTGAAAGCAGAAGGCATATGAGCACCTTAACCAATGCTCGTAATACATGGATTTCCAGCAAGCCAGAATTTTTGGAGATACGTCGTACGGTTATTGATCGACTGTTAGAGGTTGAATTGGTTCGAGGCGATTTGCCTACCGAAGCCACGTCAAAGGTGATGGGTCTGAGCCGGATTGAAGGCATGGATTATTTTATCCGTATTCTGGAGGGGCTCGACAAGGAAACGTTCGTGCGTGGTTATGTGTATGGCTACGGTGATCGTATTACCAAAAAAGAATCGTTCAGCCACTTGCTCAAGGCATGTTATCCAAGTGATGGCGAGGATGCTGCATTACTCAAGGAGAAGCTGAAGAAAACTAAAATTACAGATAAACGTTTGTTGGAGGCGGCAATGTATGCCCCACAATGGATTGAGATTGTAGCAGGCTATCTCGGGTGGGAAGGACTTCGCAGTGCAGCATGGTACTTCCATGCGCATATCAATGAAGGCTTTTCGGCTGAGAAGGAAACGATTGTAGCTCATTATTCACCGATAGCTCCGCAGGATTTTAATGATGGTGCCTTTGATATTCACTGGTTTCATGAGGCCTATGAGACGCTGGGCGAGGAACGATTTGATCTGCTGTACGACTGTGCCAAGTATATTTCGGCTGGAGCCAATCATCGTCGATCCCAATTGTTTGCGGATGCGACGTTGGGTAAGCTGAAACGGAGTGAAATGGAAAAATCGGTGGAAGACAAGCGAAACAAAGACCATTTGTTGACCTACAGTTTGATTCCACTTGCCGAGCCGCCTGAACCAGATGTCCGCGAACGTTATGATTTCATCCAGAAGTTTCTGGAACAAAGCAAGAAATTCGGGGCACAGCGTAAGGCTAGTGAGGCACTGGTTTCACGGATTGCGCTCGGGAATTTGGCACGTAATGCAGGTTATGATGACGTAACCCGTCTCGTCTGGGACATGGAAGCTCGCAAGCTGGATGATCTCCGCTCTTATTTTGAGCCCCATGCCTTGGATGAGGCTACAACGATACAACTCGTCATTGATGATGAAGGAACGGCAGATATTGAAATTGTCAGCAAAGGGAAGACGCTGAAATCCATTCCGGCTCGTTTCAAGAAGGATGAGTATGTTACGGCGTTGAAAGAGCTTAAAGGAGATCTGGTAGACCAATATCGCAGAGCTCGCAAAGAATTGGAACGCTCTATGGAGTCTGGTACGACCTTTATGGTGAAGGAATTAAGAGGATTGTTAGGCAATCCTGTGCTTACTCCGCTGGTGAGGACACTGGTTTTCAAAGCTGGTGATCACCTCGGTTATTTTAATGGGGATACGTTGGTGTTGACTGCTCCTTCTGCTGAACAGCATACTATTGGAGAAGAGGATAAGTTGGTTATTGCACATCCACTTCATTTGTACGAAAGTGGTCGTTGGAGCGAATTCCAGAAGGACTTATTCGACCGCCAGATACGCCAGCCATTTAAGCAGGTGTTCCGTGAGCTGTATCTGCTGAATGCTGATGAACGTGCCAACGCGACAGTTTCCCGTCGGTATGCGGGACATCAGGTACAGCCGAATAAAACGGTATCCTTACTAAAAGGTCGACAATGGACGGTCAGCTATGAGGATGGACTACAGAAGGTGTACTATGCCGAGAATTTGATTGCGAACCTGTATGCTATGGCCGACTGGTTCTCACCAGCGGATACTGAGGCTCCTACACTGGAGACCGTGCAGTTCTTTGATCGGACAACATATAAGAGCGTGCCTTTGGAGGAAGTTCCACCTGTTCTGTTCTCTGAAGTTATGCGGGACGTCGATCTGGTCGTCAGTGTTGCTCATGTAGGCGGCGTTGATCCAGAGGCTAGTCTGACAACCGTTGAAATGCGTAAGGTCATTGTACAGGAATCCCTTCGTCTGCTGAAAATTAGCAATGTACGCTTAGATGGGAATTACGCACGTATAGATGGGAATCTTGGCGAGTATGCGGTGCACCTCGGAAGCGGTGGGGTCTACAAGCAAGCCAAGGGAGCACTGCACATTATTCCGGTGCATTCGCAGCATCGTGGTCGCATCTTCCTGCCGTTTCTGGATGAGGATCCAAGAACAGCCGAGATTCTATCCAAAATAGCGTTGCTGGCTGATGATCAGAAAATCAAGGACCCACAAATTCTTGAACAGCTTCAAGCGTAGGATAGAAATTGTAATATAGAGAAATTCATAATTAACTCAACGTTCGCATCTAGACAAGGTTTCAAATCATCGACTGTGCAAGTGGAAGCTAAGTTTAGCTGCGGAGGTTGAGTTATTTAATATCAGGTATGAATCGAGCTCGAATAAGGAGATATGCGTAAAAGTTGTTCCTGGTTTTGAAGGGAAGCTTACGGCATCACAATTGACGATAATAGGAGAATACAGCGATGATAAATAGTATCCTTTTACAAGAGTACACAACTGAGTATCAATCGCAAGTAGTCGATTTAATTCTACATATTCAACAAAATGAATATAATATCGCCATCACTAAAGAAGATCAGCCTGATCTGCTTGATATTGAAAACTTTTATCAGCATGGTAACGGCAACTTCTGGGTGGCTCTTCATGAAGGAATCGTAGTAGGGACGGTTGCCTTACTAGATATCGAAAACCATAAGACGGCGCTCAGAAAGATGTTTGTCAAACAAAACTATAGAGGCAAAACCTTTAATGTTTCGAATCAATTACTTCAGCATGCCATAGGATGGGCCAAGGAACGGTCTGTTGAGGGAATCTATCTTGGAACAACACCGCAATTCGTAGCCGCTCATCGTTTTTATGAGAAGAATGGATTTGTTAGTATAGCTCTTGATGAATTGCCAATGGGCTTTCCAGTTATGAAAGTAGATAAAAAGTTTTACAAATACACCATTCAATAAATGGCCTGAACCAAGACGATCCTAAAGGAAATTCCTGCTCAAAACTGACTTCGTGCTCGCCTCGCTGCCTTCCTGCCGAGCTGCAATACAAACTGCCGCCGAGCAGGAATTTCTTTTGTTTAGGACAGGTGTTTGCTAGAATGAAGAAGACCGTGTAAGCCAATGTTAACTATACAACTGGGAGGGATACAAGTATGAGCAAAAAGATTAAATGGGGAATTGTCGGTACGGGATGGATCTCAGATCAGTTTGTTGCGGATTTGCGACATGTTACGAATGGAGAAGGATATGCCGTTGGATCACGCAATATTGAAAGCGCTACCGAATTTGCGGCCAAGCATCAAATGGCACAGGCTTATGGTAGCTATGAGGAATTAGTGCAAGATTCCGAGGTCGATGCTATTTACGTAGGGACTCCTCATCCTTTTCATAAAGAAAATGTTCTAGCGGCTCTTCGAGCGGGTAAAGCCGTCTTGTGTGAGAAACCCTTCACCGTCAACAGCAAAGAGTTGGAGGAACTAATCCGTTACGCCCGTGAACATAAGCTATTCCTGATGGAAGCAATGTGGACGCGTTTTTTGCCTCCGATACGCCAAGTGCAGGAGTGGCTACATGCGGGACGTATTGGTGAAGTGAAGTTGGTGAAGGCGGAATTCGGTTTTCGCATAGATTGGAACCCAGAGGGAAGATTATTGAATCCCGAGCTGGGCGGAGGGGCATTATTAGATGCGGGAATTTACCCCGTTTCTTTTGCTTCGATGGTGTTTGGCCCTGAACCAGAGCATGTATGGAGTACTGCTTATATCGGGGAAACGGGCGTTGATGAGACATTTTCAATCATGTTGGATTATGGAAAAGGACGTACAGCTATGCTTAATGGGGCAGTTCGTCTCGGACTGACGAATGAAGCTTATATCCATGGAACCAAGGGCTATATTCACATTCCGTCGTTCCTGAATGGTACATCGGCTACTTTAGTTGTGGACGGTGAAGAGGCGCAAAACTTTCAGGATGATCGTTCCTCTACAGGCTATGCTTTTGAGGCAGAAGAAGTCGGGCGCTGCTTGAACGAAGGTTTGCTCGAAAGCTCTACTATTTCTTTGGATGAATCATTAGGAATTATGAAATTGATGGATCAGATTCGTTCACAGTGGGGACTTCGGTATCCGTTTGAATAATCACATTGAATCCACAGTGCTTCCAGGGACCGTTCAGGTTCCTGGATTTTTTTGTTACCCAAACTTTTTTATACATAAGTATTCCCAATTTCCTAAATAGAGGCTTTGGTCGCACGCTAAAAAAGACCATAGAAGCATGTCAAAGTGTGGGACATATGAATCATTTTTTATGATTATAAATAGTTAAAAATACGTCATTAAAAAGTTACAAAAGTGTAATCTTATGATCGGTTAACTGAATTGTTAGCGTTCTCTTTTTATGAGAAAGAATGAAGGTCCTAGTGTTCTCCTTCCAAAAACTTTCAATGAAATTTCCGAAAATGTGCGGTAGGGTGGTAAACGTGTCACTTGAGCCATTGCGGCTTTTGCTGATTTGCTTGCTTACCCCGTGGCTCTGGATTTTTGTTGGAGCTCGCAGGGTCGAGAGCCTTTGCAAGCCTGTGAGCGTTGAATAGGCATTCACCTCATGACCAAACATCAAGGAGGAATTACAAACGTGAAAGTAAAATCAACATGGGTGTTCCGTATGGTGATGATGACAGTCATTGCGGCTGTTGTGATCGGACCTATGCATATTGCAGGAGCGGCAGGAAGCCGGACAGATCGGCCTTGGATGAACACGTCCATGTCGGCTGAGAAACGGACAGCATTGCTGTTACAAGAAATGACGCTGGAAGAAAAAATAGATCTGGTGACTGGTAAGGTCAACAATTATTATGGATTTTATAATAATTCGATGGAACGGTTGGGTATTCCAGCGTTAAAGATGGCAGATGGACCTGCGGGTGTGCGGATCGCCAATCCGGATGTGCAGGACAAGCAATCAACTGCGTTGCCGGCCCCTATTGCACTGGCTGCAACGTGGGATACTCAGGCTGCCAAACAGTATGGAGATTTGATTGGAGACGAGGCTTTTAATACAACTCATAATGTGGTGCTTGGACCGGGGATGGATATTGCCCGTATTCCATGGGGATCGAGGAACTTTGAATCTATGGGCGAGGACCCGCTACTGCAATCGCAAATGGTGACCGCTTATGTCAAAGGTGTACAAAGCCATCCTGTTTTGGCGACTGCGAAACATTACCTTATGAATAATCAGGAGACGGAGCGTTTCACGACAAATGTCAAAGTCAGTGACCGTGCGCTGCATGAAATTTACATACGCCCGTTTGAGGAGGCTATTGCCAAGGCAGATTTGGGAGGAGCTATGTGCTCCTTTAACAAGGTCAACGGCGAATCGGCATGTGAGAACAAGACCATCCTGACAGACCTTTTGAAAAAGGAAATGCAATTCAAGGGCTTCGTGATGAGTGATTATGGCGCGAATCTGAGTACAGTCGAATCGGCAAATAGCGGCTTGGACCTGGAAACACCGGGAACCCCTTATGGTAAATGGGGAGATCAGCTGCTGGATGCGGTCAAGACTGGTAAAGTAAGTGAACAAACGATTGATGATAAGGCTAAGCGTATTCTGGTGCAGATGTTCAGTAAAGGTTTGTTTGATCACCCGGCTCAAAATAATCAAATTGATGCCCGTGACCATGGTAAAACAGCCCGTCAATTGGCTGAGGAAAGTATGGTGCTGCTTCAAAATAAAAACAACGTATTACCGTTGTCTCAAGATAAACTCAAATCCATTGCTGTGATTGGTCCAGATGCAGATAACGGCACCGTGGCAGGCGGAGGTAGTTCGTTGGTGAACCCGACGTACACGGTGAGTCCGCTGGAGGGCATTCGTAATCGTGTAGGCAAAGGAGTTACCGTCCAGTATGCACCGGGCACGGATCCTATTTCTGCGGGGGACATTATGCCAGGTCCATCAGCTGTTCCGTCTTCGTTGCTGACCACATCCGATCAGAAAGAGAATATCAGTGTTGGATATGCGACGTATGGCGATGCTGAGCAGGGACTGCGAGGCGAATACTGGAAGAATAACAAGATGGAAGGCAATCCGATTCTTGTGCGCAATGATGATCAAGTCAATATGAACCTTGGCTTTTATAATTATCAGGGTTTCAATGCGAAGTCTCCTAAAGTTCCCAATACACCCACGACCCTGAATGGTTTGATATCTGCACGCTGGACAGGGGCTATTGCAGCTCCCAAGGATGGTGACTATGCATTGTCATTAACCAGTCTGGGATCAAGCAAGTTGTATATTGATGACAAGCTATTTGTAGATAATCAGGGTACGAAGCTGGAAACAACGAAGAAAAACATCTCGTTCAAAGCGGGAGAAAAACATAAGATACGTATTGAATATCGTGCCGATTATCCGACAAATGGTCGCGATTCTGGCGGTATGGTTCGTCTGGGCTGGGAGCCTCCGGCAGATACGACAGACAAGCTGATTGACAATGCTGTAAAGCTGGCCAAAAAATCGGATGTTGCGATTGTGGTCACGCGTACGTATGAGAGTGAAGGCTATGTGGAGCGTTCCGATATGGAGCTGCCAAACAATCAGGATCGGCTGATCCGTGCGGTTGCCGCTGCCAATCCGAAAACCATTGTGGTACAAATGAGCGGCAGAGCTGTGCAAATGGACACCTGGCAGGACAAAGTTCCTGCGATCGTACAGGCATGGTTTGCTGGTCAAGAGCAAGGGAATGCCATAGCGCGCGTCTTGTTTGGGGATGTAAATCCTTCTGGCAAGCTACCGGTAACCTTCCCGGTTAACGAGCAGTCTACACCTGTATCCTCACCGGAGAAATTTCCGGGTGTCAATGGAGTGGGTGACTATTCAGATGGTATTTTTGTAGGCTACCGTGGATATGAAAAAGCGGGTATCCAACCTGCGTTCTCCTTTGGACACGGTTTATCCTACACGACTTTCGGATACAGTGATTTGAAGGTAAAACAGCATGCGAGTGGAAAGAAATCCGATCGTACAAGTTCAGTCGAGGTTTCGCTTAAATTGAAAAACACTGGGAAAAAAGCTGGAGCTGAGGTTGTACAGGTATACAGCGGTAAGCTTCCGACCAATGTAGAGACCCCATCCCGTCAACTGGCAGGGTGGGCCAAGGTAGAATTAAAGCCGGGCCAAGAGAAGAAGGTTCGCATTGAGCTTGACCCGAAAGCTCTCTCCTATTGGGATGAAAAATCCAAAGCATGGGTTATGCCATCTGGTGAAGTTCCGATTTATGTAGGCAGCTCCTCTCAGGATACAAGACTGACAGGAAGTGTTACGATTCCGGCAACCTTTACAGAAAAGGCAAAAAAGTAATCCCGTTATATTCCTTTTAAAGTGGTTAAATTTCAAGAGAGCACGGGCACTAGCACCGGCTCTCTTTTTGCTAAAAGTAGGTAACCATTCTAATAGGATCTAATAGGTATGCAAAGGGAAAACCGAGTGAAAGCTGTAATAGTAGGAATGATGGAGACAGGATGATTATAGAGAAAGGAGGATATAGATGAAGAAACTCCACAAACAACGACGTTCTGACTTCTTGCTGCTTATAGTTACAGCTATTATCTTGATTGGTGCTATTCTGGTCAGTCTGGCTATGCAGAATGGTGTGAACACGGCAGGCGAAAAGAATGTCAGTATGTGGCTAACCACACCGGACCCCGCGAATCGTCTAACACAGCAAGCCCCAATTCCATGGAGAATAGACGACAGTAACGAAGCTGCAGCGAGTGCGGATACACTGACGGTTGAGATTAGACCCAATATTCGTTACCAGACGATGGAAGGGTTTGGTGCAGCCGTATCCGGTTCGTCCGCATATCTGATGAATCATGGCATGTCTGCCAATCAGCGTGACCAGTTGCTCAATGATTTGTTTACAGCTGGCGGCATTCAATTAAGCTATATTCGCCATACCATTGGAGCATCAGATTATTCAGTGGATGAACAGGGACAACCTAGCAGCTATACTTACGATGATGTGGCAACCGACAAGGACTATGAGCTAAATCATTTTTCCATTGCCAAGGATCGGGATGTGATCGATGTGCTGAAGCAAATTCTGAGAAGAAACCAGGATCTACGGATTATGGGGACTCCTTGGACGGCCCCGCCCTGGATGAAATATGGTGAGCAGATATATAACGGCTGGTATTTGGACTATACCGATCCGCGTGTCTATCAGGCGTATGCTGACTATTTTGTTCGTTATATACAAGCCTTTGCGAACGAGGGAGTCCCAATTCAGGCGATTTCCATTCAAAATGAACCGGAATTCACCACGTCCAAGTATCCCAGCATGAGTATGGGAGCAGTGGAGCAGGCGAAATTTATCAAGCAATACTTAGGCCCTGCTTTAAGTCGAAACGATTTGTCTACCCACATTATTGCCTTTGACCATAACTGGGATACAGGGAGTGAATATGCCAAGACCGTGCTGGGAGACGAACAGGCTCGAAGCTATACGCACGGAACAGCCTTTCATTGCTACCAAGGAGAGCCGACAGCGATGACAGACGTGCACGATGCTTTTCCGGATAAGCCTGTTTATATGACAGAATGCAGCGGAGGAGCATGGAGCCCAGGCTTTGGAGATGATTTAAGCTGGGATATGTCCAAGCTGATTATTGGTGCACCTCGAAACTGGTCGCAAAACGTCCTCTTTTGGAATATTGCACTTGATCCATCCGGCGGTCCGGCCAATGGTGGATGTACCAACTGCAGAGGTGTAGTGACCATCGACCCGTTAAGCGGTGCCGTTACAAAAAATGTAGAATACTATGCGATTGGACATGCCAGCAAATTTGTTCGTCCAGGTGCGGTACGTATTGATTCTACCCACTATAGTGGAAGTATCGAAACAGTCGCTTATCGTAACCCCGATGGTACGCTGGTCCTGATTGCCGCCAATACGGGAGAGAACACAAAGACCTTTAAGGTTCGGCAGGGAAATCACGTTTTCAAATCAACCCTTCCATCCAAGTCAGCAGCTACCTTTCAATGGGAGCCTACAACTTCCTGATATGGTCTCTACATCAATGTTTATAAAAATTTTAGAGTGCTTAGCCCTAATTGGCTAAGTGCTCTTTTTTTCTCTATCAATTTTCAATTGTGAATAAATAAAATTTTAATGTTGTTCAGAATCGGTTCAGAAGCGGATGATAAGATCTTTTCACTAACAAAAGAATGAACCGTGTACGAGGAAAAACTGGTGATCAAGAACCAATAAAGAATGGCAGAAGGCGCTAATTGTGACGTTGCTGGCAGGTATGGCATGAAGACCACAGCTTTGTTCATGTGGAAAAGAAAGGGGACACGTCAGTAATTGTGAGTAAAGCGAATACAGTATCTTTTACCGATCAATCCAATATGTCGTCCCAAGCGTTGCAGGTGGTACAGGAGGCTGTGAAGCAAGGGCTGATCACCGGTTATCCAGATGGCTCATTTCAGTCAGATCAACCACTGACGGGTAAGGGAATGGCCGCTTTGCTGGCTAATGCACTTAAGCTTGCCGTAACGGCGAAAGCAGTAACTTTTAATGACACACAGGGGAGTTGGGCCCTTCCTTATATAGAGGCGGTGCGTGCGGCAGGTCTAATGACTGAGGACCCAACAGGAGCTTTCCACCCGGGTGCTCCGGTGAGTCATGAGGAATGTGGTAGTTCTATAACGAATCCAACACCCACACCTAACCATGTACCTGTTACAGCCACAGTTCCTCCCGATCAATATGGCATTGTAGGTTCTGGAGATACTCTAGTAGATTTAAAAAATGTATTTTTTGGTGCTGATCAGGATGAGCTATCGTATCATGCGATCACTTCAGATGTAAACGTAGTAAAAGCAGAAATAGCAAGCCAACAGCTTACGTTAAAGCCAAAATCAGCAGGAAGCACACAGGTGTTTGTGACAGCAAAGGATGGAAAAGGTGGTAGAGCGAGCGTGTTTTTTACCTATACAGTCACTGGCTCTACTTATAGCTCAACTTTGACGTAATTAGATGTTACAAAGCTGGACGTTCACGTTGTATTTAGTGGTACTGCCTGGCAGAGCGACTATATTTCAGGTTCATTAGGAACCACAGGAGGCATTTTTTTTGTTCTTTTCACAATATGTCGATGGTGGAGACGGTCGCATCGTGCTGCAATTGTTTTACAACCGAGAATGTGACTTCTCTCATAAAATAGAAGGATATGAGCTGGAGGTTCACCAATTCATGAAAAATACGAACCGCATGAACGTGTCCAGCATAGCGCTATATCCGGTTAACCCATTAATACCGTATCTGATCATAAACAGCATCTTTTATGATTTTATGGATGTGACAAATGTTTCCTATTTTAATCAAGAGGGTCATTTTTATAACCCAAGCGAATTTAATACGGTCGCATATGTACTAAAATATCATGGAACTGTGGTAGATGTGCTTGGAGAGCCTCATTCGCAGGATCAATTGTTTCCTCAAGGCGGGACATTTGTTCGTAAACAAGGTATAACATGCGGATCGCCCGTTTTTAATCAGCAGAATGAGTGGATTGCATACCCGAAAGGTACTTATCAATATGTGGGAAGGCATACACCTTAATTGTGTATATTGGGGGGGAGGCAAAAAAACTTCGAACAGAAAAGCTGAAGGTTTTCATCGTATGTATCTTACAATATTTGGTAAACTTGCTTTTACGAAATTAGTTTATAAGGATTGCTTGGTAAAAAATTAGAGATTTCCATACAGATTTGGTTGGATGCTTCTAATGGAGAAAGATGTGTAGTTATGCATGAGTGATGCTTGGCAGTAGCTTGCTTTTCAACGTTTCCCATCGATCTACCGGGTCATATTTTCCGGCTAACACAAGAATGGAAGAATTGTAACAAAAGATTAAGACTTCAATGAGCCAGAATTATAGTATCCTTGAATGAAAGTTCAACACTCCAAGGAGTAGTTTTCCTTCGCGGTCTCTACTCCTTTTGGCATTAAGCTAAAGGGAAACGTTTGTTTAATCAAACAGCGGTAGTCTAGGACTTTATTTTCTCGTCCAAGGCTGCTGCTGTCTTTTTTTGGGGGACAATCGGATACTTATTTTATCGAGTTTGCCGATTTTGAAAATTGAAAAGACGTTTGGAACTGTATATCTAGTCTAATATTTTACTTACTTATGCTTATGCCAGGTGTTTTTTTTATGATGTGGTTTTCCTATATTTGTAATCAAATCGGTTTTGCCTCTGTTAACTTCCCTCGTGTCCTTAATGCAATTGAAGTAGCGATCCGTTATCAATTTTGATTGATTTGTCTTCTGTTATTAGTACAAGCATTTTTCATCCTCTTAGCATGTAATAGAGCATGAGGGGAGGTGAATCCAATTGGCTAATACACGTCGTCCAGTAAAAAAGAAAATAACGCAATATAACTCTCCAGAACACAGATGTCACAGAAGATGTCGCAGAGCTTGCTGGTATGGTGACCACTGGGATCTTTGCGAGGAATGCAGAGTAGACCATAACGGAAACAACAACAGCTCGCGCAAAAATAGTGGTAAAAGCAGCGTTGTGAAGAAAGTGAAAAAAATCAAGAAAACTTGCAAATGTGGAAAACGATAAGTAATCAAAAACATCTGTTTGCGCTTAAAAGCCTTCTCTGTTAATACAAGAGGGGGCTTTTAAGGTTATAAAACCACAATAAAAAACATCATCGGGGATATATCATGGGATGGTTAGCAGAGGGCGTAAAGAAGAAAACATTGACTATTCGAGAGCCTACGACATTATGGAGGCATAGAATACATATGAAAAATGTATCTATATCACTAAAGTGACGACAATAGTAAACACCTGGATTAAAAACTGTGGTACTAAGATTAAAAATTCCATTTTTATTTCCTCCTTATTAAGACCCTAAACGATGTATAACTTTTTACCTGAATTTCTAAAGTTTAAAAAATAATGGGAAGAGGGAATTTTGAATGAAGAAAAATGGTTTACGGTACTTGTTACACCTACAATGGTGGCTGCATTAGGTACTTCTGTATCCGCTGCTCCTGTTGTTGACCAGTCGACTGATGCTGTTTCTGCTGTTTCTTCTGCTTCTCCTTCAGACGTGCTAACAAAAGATCAAGCTACTTCGGAATCTGCTGTCGATCAGTCCGAGCAAGAGGCTCAAAAAGTTGTCACAAAATACTTAACTGCTATGCACGAAAAGAATTTTTCAGATGCAGTAAGTCTGGTCAAAGATTCGCGGTATCTCAGTGAAGAAAAACAAATTCAAAAGTATGAGGAATACAGTAAAAAAACTGATTTTGATAAAATTGAAGTTGTTGGTGCCCAAAAAGAATCCGATTCGAGTGTAGCAGTTACAATCAAAGAGGATGGGGAAAAACAAAATTTGAAAGTACTCAAAGATGGTGAAGAGTGGAAGTTGGTTCTTGGTGATGGCAATCCTGCAACCGTTAAAGCACTGAATCCATCTGAAATTTCTACAAATGCGGCTGTAGACTATTATAGACTTAGTGGGGTTCAATATGGAACTGTACTAATTGGGGGCGATGCCTTTTCTGTTGGTTCATCCCATTCTGCGACAATCAAAGGATGGCAAGACACAGGTATTAATGGCGTAGAAGCTAAAAATAAATATGAGATTGTGGAAGATGTATGGAATGGATGGAAAGATTGGAGTGTCCCAGAGAAAATATATGGAAACAGTTCTGAAAACAATTCAAAAACCTGGTACAGTAGAACCTTTGATGGTATCCCGCCAGGTAGTGGATATCATATCAGAATCACTGGACTAACCCAACCACAAGGTTACGGTGCAAGCGGAGCAGGGAATGTTTACGTAAACTAAAACGTGAATTAAAAACAGGTTCCTTTTTACTGAAACCTGTTTTTTTATTTTTTTACTAGCTTTTACAGCTATACTATTTTGTGAAGGGAGGTAAGTGAAATTTGAAAAAAGCAATAGTATTTTTTGTTATGTTAATTGCAGGTCTAGTTGTAACCGAGCAGGCAATTGATATTCTTACGACTCGTGGACGTGGTGAAGCAATTTACAAGATGGGTATGTTAATCCCTGCCCAAGATTTTTATCTATACTTATATGGGTCCATTTTTTTGTTGATAGGGGTTTTGCTTATCTTGTCTCCTTTACTATTCAGAAAGTTTTTTATGACCAGAGAAAATAGAGTATCAACTAACTCTAAAGTAAAGTGGAATTTGAAAAGAGCGGTAGTATTTTTTATTATGCTAATCGCTGGTCTAATTGTAACCGAGCAGGCGATTGATATTCTTACGACTCGTGGACGTGGTGAAGCAATTTACAAAATGGGTATGTTAATCCCTGCTCAAGATTTTTATCTATATTTGTACGGGTCTATTTTCTTGTTGTTAGGGATTTTGCTTATCTTGTCTCCTTTTCTATTTAGAAAGTCTTTTATAGCCAAGAAGAGTGTCTAAGGTTTGGAAACAATAGGGGTTGGTAAGCATGTCTACTTGCTCTGATTGCAGTCATAATAGGTATTATTTTGTTCGGATTTCTGTTTACTTATTTGTTTATCGTTATCAGAAGATGGAAAAGAAAGCGGAATAAAATGACTTGATCGGAATGAAAAAGACGTTTCTGGGAAAGCAGGAACGTCTTTTTAATGTTCCTCGTGCTTGGCATGTTCCTCGGCTCAATTGTAGTCTTCCGAAGACATTGGGATCTCGTACCAGTTTCCTTCAGTTGAATTGTTTTCATTCAAAAAAACGAACGCTACATTTGAAGCTGCAATGCTGATTGATTGAGAAGTAGGGGGTTTCTGGAGAAATTCAGGAGAGCCCTTTTTAATACATGGTTGAAACTAAAGGCTGCCTTTTAACCAGCCGGGGTATCTGTAGCAAGTAGACTGACTGATCGACAAGTAAGGGAGCGACTCCCTCTGTTTCATATTTAATAAATAAAAATTTGCGATCATTAATGATCTCCTTGTACTTAAAGTTTTTAGATGATTATAATGAAAATATAGTTTATATTTAGACTTTTTGAAGTCGTAGAGTCCTAATATATCCAAACACTTCAATTACAAAGGAGAGAATTCATTTCATGAGTATACATTTAGAGTTGGATTCCTTGTCGGTTGAAAGGCTAGCAATGGTCCTTTCAGGACGGCCAGGCATGTTCAAGTTGTTTTATGATACAGAGGATTGTGGATGCAACGGCGTACTTACCATTTTGGTGATCGATGCACCGAATGCAACCGACACAGCAATTCAGTCCGATTCGTATTCTTTTTGGGTAGATCGGCAGCAGGAGCAGCAGTTCGATAGCCAAATGCGGCTTGAGGCAGATCCAAGTTACCCATCGTTCAAAGTAAGTAGCGATGCTGGTATATTGAGCAGCAATGTTAGAATTCAAGATCGGCGTGTAAACTCGTCCAAGACGTGATATGCGGAGGTAATAATAATATTAAGCACCAAAAAGCAATGCTGAATTAACACCAGCTTCCCAAAAACGAACCTTATTAAGCCCATAGGGCAGAGGTTCGTTTTTACAATAATCTTTATGATAATTTCAGAAGGACGATGAGATGATGAAAAACTTGCTCGTTTCTGGCTATCGTGCCCATGAGCTGAATATTTTCAGTCAAAAGCACGAAGGTATTCCATACATTAAAAAGGCGATTGCAGGCAGACTGATTCCCCTGATCGAAGAAGGGCTGGAATGGGTGATTACCCCTGGTCAATACGGGGTGGACTTGTGGGCTTGCGAGGTCGTCATTGCATTAAAGGAGCAATATCCTCACTTAAAATGCTCTATTATGATGGCTTATCAAAATATGGAGGAAAAATGGAAAGAGGATAAAAAGGAATATTTTCAGCAGATTTGTGCCGAAGTTGACTATGTGGGAGTGGTTAGCCGCCAGCCGTATCAGGGAATATGGCAACTCAAGGCACGGGATGAACTCCTTTTCCGCAAAACAGACGGTTTATTGCTTGTGTACGATGAGGATGCCGGAGAGGGCAGCCCACGTTTTATGAAGGAACTGGCATTGAAAAAACAACAGGCAGAAGGCTATCAATATATCAGTATTAGCTCAGAGGATATCCAAAGCATAGCTGACGAAGAACGATTATTCATGGACCTCTGATTTTTAAAGTATTAGCCCGGATTTTTGAACAAAAAGGACGGAATCGTCCCTTTACAATGATGTAAGCGCTATCATAAGATTTAAACAACCATAACTTATCAGTCATATAAAATAAATTTATTGAAAATACAAACCATGAAAGGAGCTAATGATCAGATGAACAAAAAATTTCGGCATACTGTGTTGCTCTGTCTCGGTGTCATGTTGTGTGGAGTGGTCACTCCAATGGATAGCCCAATCTCAGCTGCGTCTACGAGGCAAATGGAGAAGCTGAACAGGGGAACTGTCGCAGTGAAGGTACCAGAGGGTATACTGGTGAGCTGGCGTTTATTGGGTACGGAAGCGGATTCGGTTGGCTTCAATCTGTACAGAGGGTCAAGCAAGGTGAATGATGCGCCGATTACATCGAGAACCAACTTTCTGGACAAGGCAGGTACGACATCATCTTCGTATACCGTTCGTGCTGTGGTCAATGGAGCAGAGCAGGCCGCTTCTCCAGCGGTAAAGGTATGGAACAACAACTATCTGGACGTTCCCATCCAGCAGCCTGCAGGAGGCGCAACCCCGGATCATGTGAACTACACGTACAATGCCAATGATGCCAGTGTGGGGGATCTCGATGGGGATGGCGAGTATGAGATTGTGTTGAAATGGGACCCTTCCAATTCTAAGGATAATTCGCAATCCGGTTATACGGGAAATGTATTTTTGGACGGATATGAGCTGGATGGAACACGCAAATGGCGAATTGATCTGGGACGGAACATTCGGGCTGGTGCACACTATACGCAATTTCTCGTCTATGATTTTGATGGAGATGGTAAAGCAGAGGTTGTATGCAAGACAGCAGACGGCACGGTAGATGGTACAGGAGTAAAGATTGGCGACGCTTCGGCTGATCATCGCAACACGAGTGGATATATTTTGAAAGGTCCTGAGTTTCTAACTGTGTTCTCAGGTGATACAGGCAAGGCTCTTAGCACGATTGACTATGTACCTCCGCGCGGAACGGTGTCCAGCTGGGGAGATAACTATGGTAACCGTGTGGATCGTTTTCTCGCCGGTGTTGCTTATCTGGATGGCGTAAGACCCAGCATAGTGATGGCACGTGGTTACTACACGCGCACCGTTCTAGTCGCATATGATTGGCGGAACGGCAATCTAAGCCGCCGCTGGACCTTTGACAGCAATAGCTCCACCAACGCCGGGACGGCTGGACAGGGGAATCACAGTTTGAGCGTGGCAGATGTGGATGGAGATGATAAGGATGAGATCGTGTATGGCTCGCTTGTTGTAGACGATAACGGGGCGAAGCTGGCTAACACGGGGATGGGGCACGGCGATGCACTTCATGTAGGCGATTTGGACCCGGACCGTTCAGGTTATGAAGTGTTCAAGGTGAACGAGGACAAAAATGCCACTTACGGAGCCGCCATGTATGATCCGCGTAATGGCAACATTTTATGGGGCGTAAAAACAGGCAAGGATACCGGACGAGGCATGTCGGCAGACATTGATCCGCGTACCAAAGGAAACGAACAGTGGGCACCGAGCATCGGGTTACGTTCAGCCAAGGGAGAGCTCATTACCAACACGATGCCGTCCTCCATTAACTTCGGAATTTGGTGGGATGGGGATCTCCTCCGTGAACTGCTGGATCATACCTCCTCAAGCGCTGGTAAAATCGACAAGTGGAACTATACGAACTCGACGACTTCCAACTTGCTTACGGCCACAGGGACGAGTTCCAATAACGGGACCAAAGGAACGCCGTCGCTGCAGGCTGATCTGTTCGGTGACTGGCGGGAGGAAGTCATTTGGCGCAAAAGTGATAATTCGGCGCTTCGTATCTATACAACACCTTATGAGTCAGAACACCGATTTTACACGCTTATGCATGATCCGGTGTACCGCCTGAGTGTGGCCTGGCAGAACGTAGCCTATAATCAGCCACCGCACACCGGATTTTATTTGGGAGAAGGGATGTCCAAGCCCCAGCAGCCGAACATATACACTCCTTGATGTGCAGCAGCTCGATAGTGGGGTGAGTGCAGGTTAAATGAATAGTATCAGATAGGGCTCCAGGCTAATCGGGGCTCTTTTTGTTATGGGCATAGAAGAGTACGTATGATTTCCATAATAATGGGAACATTAGTTCTTATCGAGGTAATTTATGTATGGAAAAGGAGGCGGAATCTGTGAGTTCTTTAACGACAGAAAGCATGATCGAGCTCGTAACTAAAGTCGGATTCCCTGCAGCATTAAGCCTGATTCTGTTAAAATACATTCTCGTCACCCTTAACCGTAGATTGGAGCAGCTGGACCAATCTATGAAGCAAATGTCACGATCCCTGGAAGAGATCGAGGAAAAGCAGGAGAAGCGGTCAGAACCTACGCTCCCGGTAAATACGGACAAACTTCGCGCAGAATGAACAAAAAAAGGCAAATAGAAACAATTTAGCAACCCAATCGAGAAACGAAATTCTTATAATAGAGACGTGTGCAGTTTATGCAGACATATGATTATGGAGGTGTATAGAAGTATGAAAATAAATACGAAACTATCCGCACTATGTGTTGCGGCCACACTTTTGAGCGCGGCACAGGTTGCCGCTGCTGCGCCCGCTGTGTCCGCTCCAGCGAACGCAGCGCAACCAAGCGTCGCCGTTCCGTCAGCTACCGTACCGGCCCAGGTGCCAGCACCAGCAGCATCTGTGTCTGTTACGACGCCGGCTCCTGCGCAAGCGCCGTCAGTTCCAGCAACAACAGCCCCAGCCGCAGGTTCCGTCCAAACGGCTAAACCAGCAGCTCCGTCTGCACCAGCACCGCGCCCATCTACGTCGGTAGCGCCAGCGGCTGTCCCGTCCGTACCATCGACTGCCAAGCCGTCCAAGCCGCAGCAGCCATCTACTTCGGCGCCAGCTGCAGCTACGGCTACCAGCGTGAATCCAATCCAGCTGGACAAGCTGAACCATGAGAGTGCGATTCCGCTTGTGCTGGAGGCACAGTCTCGTTATCAGTATGCCACCAGCGGTGGCAAATCGTTGGGCCAAGCGTTCCAGTTGAATGGTAAAAGCTACCGCTATTTGTCCGAGGACATCGGCACGAAGACCAAATTGATCAACTATCTGACGCAGGCCTATACCAAACAGGCCAGTGAGCAATTTGTCAGTAAATTTTTTGTTGAGGTCAATGGCAGACTAGCTCAGTTGAATGCAGATGGCGGCAATTTGCTAGAGTTTAGCCGGGCTACGGCGAAAATGGTAACCATGACTCCGGTGAAGCGCAGCTACCTGCTGACCGTGCCTTATCCGGCAGAAGCCAAACAGCCAAACGAGAAAATCACCGTGAATTTTGAAAAGGTCGGCAGCTACTGGAAGGTTAGCTCCGCGCCGCATGTTATTTTCTAAATTAAGATTTTGCAACGTTCTTTATAAATAGGGTAAAGTGATGTTAAGGCTTGTTTCGTAAGCCCTAATTCAACGCAGGGGAGTGCTGTGCAATGATGACACCGATCAAGGTAAAAAACGTTAAGGATATTGAGAAGATCAATCAAATCGTATCCAATTATACGTATGACATCTGGATTCATGGCAAAAGCGGCATGGCAGATGCCAAATCCATTTTAGGCATGTATGTGCTCAAGCTGGATGAGCCGCTAACTCTGGTTGTACCTGACAACGTCAATCCCAAAAAGCTGTTCAAGGAGTTGGAGGAATTTATTCATTTTCCTGCTCAAGCAGAATAAACAGCAAAGAAGCACCTGCAGACACTGCATACGCTATTTTTCAAAATGAATGCAAAGAAGCCATGGAACTCAGGTTCCACGGCTTCTTTTTTAATGTTCCTCCTCGTCCAAAAACGGGAGATTCACCGAATAGTACATAACCCCCATAAGCAGCACGCCACCCACCAGATTCCCAAGCGTAACCGGAACGAGATTATGGATGACGCCAGCGACAGAGACCGTACCCGGATGGTCCAGCACGAGCGCAATGGCGAAAGTACACATGTTAGCTACACTATGCTCATATCCCGAAATGAAAAAGCAGAATACAAACAGCATCATAGCGAACATCTTTGCGCCATTTTCCTTCATAAACATCGGCACAAAAAAGGCGAGGCAGACCAGCCAATTACACAAAATAGCGCGGAAGAATAGCTGCAGTGCAGGCGCTTCCATTTTATGCTCAACTACGTTCAGCAGAAAGCTGTTCACGCTGGAGGAGTCAAACAGCCCTGTCAGGTATATAAGGAGTGCGAATACCCCCGCACCTAACAAGTTACCTCCATAGCTGGCAGTCCACAATCGAAGCACCTGACCCCAGCGCAGCTTTTTACGGAGCGCAGCATAGGTGTAATAGAAGGTGTTGCCAGTAAACAAATCACCGCCGCCGTACGCGATCAGAATGATGGCTGCCCCAAAGGTGAGCGCCGCCATGGGATAAGTGAATGGAGAATGCTCCATGTAAAAAAAGTTACCCGTCTTGAAGGCGACAATAACGCCGAATCCGATAAACATACTCGCCAGCATGGAACGCGCCAAATACCGGAGCAGGCTTTGCTTGTAAATTTTGTACTTCTTCAGGGCTAGCTGTTCGACATTGCGTAAGCCTTCCGTTTCCATAGCCAACGACAACCTCCTATTTTCTCATATCTAAGTCATTAAACCGACTTGATTTTTCCCGAAACATGCTCAGCGTGTCAAACAATTCTGTTAGCTTAACAAACCAAGCTTTTGCAGTCCGTATAAAATACCGTCTTCATCTGCGCGTTTTGTGACCATTGTAGCAGCGGCTTTGGCTTCATCACAACCGTTCCCCATCGCTACACTGTTATGTATAGTTGTCAGCATCTCCACATCGTTTAATCCATCGCCAAAAGCGTATTGATTCTCATCGGCAATGCCCAGTCTGGATGTAATTTCGCGGATTCCCTTTGCTTTGGAGCCAGCGTGAGGAACAACGTCCACTGAACTTGGATGCCAGCGTACAAAGTCAAATGCTTTGAATACCGCTTCATAGTAAGGCTCTTCTTCTGCTGTACACATCAACAGCGTCTGATAAATATCTCTCCCTTGGAAATAGAGCGGATCGTACCCAACCGAAATCTTGGCCTTAAGCGTTTGGACCGATTTCTCCACAAGCTCATCGTTAGGAATATTAGCCTTCATGTCCATATGATCCATATATACGAGAGCATGATTATGTGTGAGTGCCAGATCAGTCATCGCTTGCAAGGCTTCTCGATTCAGCGGATTGGTAGCGACGACTTCCCCACGGAGCACCACATATTGCCCGTTAAAGCTAACGTAGGAATCAATTTCTAACTGCTCGCGGATATCCTTGAACATAAAAGGCGCACGTCCTGTTGCGATGGCTACCTCATGTCCTTGCTCTTTCAAAGCAAAGACTGCTTTTTCAGCCGTTAACGGCATCTTCTTTTCATCGTCCAGTAATGTACCGTCGATATCAAAAAAAATAATTTTTTTGTCTGACATGTCCTTACACCTGACTTTCAATAATATATTGTCGAAATAAACTCATATGGATTCATTATATCAAAGGAACTGCTTCTGGATACACAAATACGTATAAATCCTCATGAATGTCCGACCTCTATAGCTTACAATATGAAATAAGGATTACTGTAAACTTTAATGTCTATCTCCTATTTTCGAAGATGGGATGTGATCACCATGACAAAAATCCAAGTCACACCGGAGCAGCTGGATAACGTGGCCTCCCAATTTGCCAATGCCCACGGCATACTGTATAACCAGCTGAACGGTCTGGATAGCACAATGAACCGCCTTCACAGCCAGTGGGATGGTATGGAGAGAAATCGTTTTTATAATGACTATCGTACAGCTAAATATACGCTTTCTTCTATATTAAATAAGGTTCAATCCATTGAAATTGAGCTGAAAAGCATTGCTTTGAAGTTTAGAAATGCGGATGCTGGGAGCACACGTGGCTTCTGGTCAGCCTTGGCAGCAGCGATGAACGCTAGTGCAGCGCTGGCGGGCAGCGGAGAGGCTGGAAATCATGCTGAAGATATCGTGAATTCACCCAAAAATATAGACGAGTGGGAGCAGGCAGACGCGGACAAATATCATCAATATGAGGAACTATTGAAAAACGCGGAGACCATCGGCGACAAGCAAGTCATGCAGAAAATCCACGACCAGATGAATGTCCTGCGGCTGCAATACGAGGACTCGGTTACTCGCACAGATTACAATACAGGAGAGACTTCCAAGATCACATCCGATTCCCTTGTTGCCGTCACTGAACTGACAGGTAAAGACGGAAGCAAAACAGATATATCTATAGATAAAAAAGGAAATATTATAAGTTATGAGCAAAATACGGACCAATACGATTACTGGGTCCAAAAGCATACTCAATCAGCCGGAGAACACGCTCTAGGTAAAACGGCCCAGACCGTTACCGGATATGGAATGGGTCTTATTTTGTCGCGCGGGACTGACGTCAGTGGAACAGGTTCGGGCGCAGCCTCCGGCTGGGGGGAACACGTTGTCGGCGTTGGTGGCGGTATGATCAGTGACAAGGTGCTGTTCTCTGTTCCCGATGAGGGAGAAACCCGTACCATGATCTACCGGACAAATAAAGAAACTGGGCATGTCGAGAACATGATCATCGTCACCAAAGGTGAGAATGAAATGAAGTATCGCTATTGGGAGGATTATAACTAGGTCTTGAGCAGTGAGAGATCATAACGTGAATACGAGTATCTATAAAATCTACAGACTTTTTCAAGACTAAGCGAGCGGCAGTGGAAGACTGCGAAACTCATCAGTTGGTAAAATCTGTAGATTTTTTTCGTGCGCATATTTCTAATCTAAAATTCTATTAGAGTTATTTAATTGTTACATAGTATTTATGATTTAAGCAGCAATTTCATGGAGTAAAGGACATCTGACTCATGTAGTGTCTTTAATTTATGTTTTCAAACATAGAGCAATCTGAGCTTAAGAGCAAGGTTCAAAAAAGAGTATAATATCATAATTTGGATAAATACAATAATATAATAAGTGTGTAAATTTTTTTATCTTTTAAAAATATTTAACAATTGCATAATTTAATTTTATTTATTTTTATGTAGTGAAAATAATGAAAAAAGCTATTCTTTCAAGAAAACGACTTTATCTAATGATAATCAACAAATTTCTACATTTTGCGACCTTTTATTTACAAAAATGTAACATTCGAAGGTTGACTTATTCATTGACTTTGTTGAAATAAATCGTTATTTTAATTCGTAAAAGGAGTAAAACATGGGTTGGAATAACGATTGATAAATTATTAATACAAGCTTATTAAATGCTAGTGCACGGTGATTACATATGATTTAATTTGTTTTTAAAATGATTCTTTTTTTCATTAATTATGTCGATCATAAATTTCTGCTTTAATACTATAAAGGTTATAACTTGCAACAGAAGTTAAATTTGAAAAGTACACATATTCAGGAAGCTCACTGGAGAAGAGGTTTTCAGATGAATAAAGTATCTTTTATTTTTCCTGGGCAGGGTTCGCAATATGTAGGAATGAGTAAAGAACTATGGGATAATTTTACTGTGGTAAAGCGTTTATTCGATGAAGCGGATGATATCTTAGGTGTAAAACTCTCAAAACTTTGCTTTGAAGGAGATTCCCAAGAGCTTCTTCAGACCATGAATGCCCAACCAGCCTTACTTACTGCCAGTCTTGCTGCATACTATGCTAGCAGAGAAATACTGGAACTGGAACCTCAACTGTTGGCCGGTCATAGTTTAGGAGAATACTCAGCATTGGTGTGCAGCGGTTTTTTCTCCCTTCAAGATGGACTTCAAATCGTGAGAAAACGAGGAATGTTCATGCAGCAGGCTACAGCCAACGGGGTAGGGACTATGGTTGCTGTTGCGAATGTTTCCGCTTCTATTCTGGAGAGCTTATGTCAAGAGATATCTACGGATCGTGATGTTATATCTATTGCCTGTCACAATTCAAACAATCAGTACGTGCTATCGGGACATACAGAACCTATGGCTCGAATAGTGGAGCAAATCAAACGTCTAGAACATAGTAAGGTTAACTATTTAACAGTAAGCGGGCCTTTTCACAGTATTCTGATGAAGCCTGCAGCAGATAAGCTTGCCGCAGAACTAAAAAAAATCCCGCTACGCAAGGGAAGGTGGCCGGTTGTTTCCAATGTAACAGCCTTACCACATGATGAATTCTCAATTTATGACTTGTTGTACAAGCAAATGATAAGCCCTGTACGTTGGACAGATACGATGGATTATTTATACCAGAACGGTATTACTGTTGCGCTAGAATTAGGTCCGAGAAAAGTACTTGGACAGCTAATGAAAGAAAGATATCCTAGTATCTCTACTTTTTCTATTAATACCAGTTCTTCTTTAAAAGAAGCGGACAAGTGGCTAAGTAAGCAGCAAACTACACGCAAATTTACACTTGAGCGTCTGGAGGAAGGCTTTGCAGCAGCGCTTATTGCACGAAATCGAAACGGGGATTACAAACAACATATGGAGGGAGTTGTTTACCCTAGTCAGCAGATCCGAAATAGGATCAATCAACTTCAAAATCATAAAAATGACACCGTTTATAATGCGGTTAATACAGAGGTGTTAGAGCTCATTCGTACTATTCTCACTACCAAGCAAGTGCCCGAGCAAGAACAACAGACGATTCTTAATATGATCTAAATAAGATTCATCAATGATGTTGGAAATTGTAAATTTATTAACTGGAAGCTAATAAATCTTACGATATACGGGGGGAATAGCATGTATACAAATAGGTTCAAAACCCTGGTTGATGTTATTACAGAACGGGGAAAGAGTGACCATAAATTTATAACCTTTATTGAGTCGGATCAAAACGAAACAACACTTACTTATAAAGATTTATATTGGGAAGCTCTAGCGTTTCTGGAGAATCTTCAGAATGCAGGAGTGAAGCAGGGACAGGAAATCGTATTTCAAATAGAAAATAATCGTCATTTTGTGAAAGCGTTTTGGGCTTGCATTCTTGGTGGTATGATCCCGGTACCTGTCAGCATCGGTAACAATGATGAGCATAGAATGAAGCTTTTTAAAATCTGGGATGTTCTTAACGATCCTTTTTTACTCATTGAGCCTAAAATATTAAAAGACCTTGAGAAATATACCCTGAAAACCAATCAGAATAACCTATTCGAAAATATCCGCCATCGTCATCAATTACTTCTTCAAGACCATGAACAACCTAAGCAATCCTTTGCAAAGATACACACCCCTCAATTGGAGGATATAGCATTTATTCAGTTTTCCTCCGGTTCCACAGGTGATCCTAAGGGAGTCATCCTTACACATCATAATCTCATTCATAACACAAGTGGAATTATAAATAGGACGGTCGTCACAGAGCAAGATTCGTTCTTGCAGTGGATGCCTCTAACCCATGATATGGGTTTAATTTACAATCATATTACCCCATTAGTTGCTGGAGTGAATCAGTACATTATGCCGACTTCGCTGTTCATTCGTCAGCCAGTACTTTGGATAAAAAAAGCTAGTGAACATCAAGTAAGCATTATATCCTCGCCAAACTTTGGATATAAGTATTTCATGCAATTTTTCAAACCCGAAAAAGCAATGAACTGGAATCTGTCCAAGATCCGTACCATCATCAATGGTGCTGAACCTATCTCTACTGAATTATGTGACGCATTTCTTGAGACATTAGCTCCTTTTGGATTAAAAAGAACGAGTATGCGAGCATCATATGGTTTAGCAGAAGCATCGGTTGGAGTTGCTATCCCGCCAATTGATGCTGACTATATAACCGTTTATGTTGATCGTAAGCACTTAAACATTGGAGAGTCTGTCTTGGAGGTAGACAAGACTTTTCATAATGCTCTGCCATTTGTTGTAGTCGGTCAGTCGTTAGATTATTGTGAAATCAGAATATGCAATGACGAGGATGAGGAAGTCGCAGATCGCGTTATTGGGCATATACAAATCAAAGGTGAAAATGTTACAAAGAGATACTATAACAACGAGAATTCGACATCCAAACTTTTGACGCTAGACGGATGGGTGAGAACTGGCGATCTGGGGTTCTTCCGTGAAGGTCAATTAGTCGTCACAGGGAGAGCAAAGGATATCATATTTGTAAATGGACAGAACGTTTACCCTCATGACATCGAGCGTATCGCTGAGGAAGTAGAAGGAGTCGAACTTAATCGTGTGGCGGCGTGTGGAGTTCGTGTTAATGGGATGGAATCAGAGGAAATTGTGGTATTTGTCGTATCCAAAAAGACGATAGAAAAATTTTCTCCAATTGCAACTCAATTAAAAAAACATTTGTATCGTCATGGAGGATGGGCGGTTCACGATATTATACCTATTAAGCAAATGCCCAAAACGACCAGTGGGAAGTTGCAGAGGTATAAGCTTGCGGCTCAGTATGAAGCGGGACATTATCAGGAGACTTCATTAGTTTTAAAAGGGATTATGGAGCAAGAAAACAAAAATCAAAAATTGCCTACACTTTCGTTTGAGATCGAAAAAGTACTTCACGATATTTGCTGCGAGGTATTACTTAGGGAAGAGGTTGATACGAGAGACAGCTATTTTGATTTAGGAGCCAATTCCCTACAACTGGTTCAGATTACAGACAAAATTGAAAATCAGCTGGGGATTAAGCTTGCAGTTACCGATTTGTTTGATCATCCCTCAATAGCTCACTTGGCAGAATTTTTAGCGAGCCCTACTGATTCTGAACAACAGCATATTCCTACGGATGATACGGATCACAATCATAGCAAGGACGTGGCTATTATTGGGCTCTCTTTGGACTTACCTGGTTCTTCATCTGTGTCACAGTATTGGGATCATATTGTCCAAGGCGATGACTGTATCGGGAACTTAGGCTCTCAACGTAAGCAAGACGCCATCGATTATTTATCAGTTGTGGATCAAAGGAAGGGAGAAGAAGAGTTTATAGAAGGCGGCTTCCTAGAAGAAATTGATAAATTTGATTATGCGTTCTTCAAGCTGAGTCCTGTGGAAGCTAGCTATATGGACCCTAATCAGAGATTGTTCCTTCAGACCGCATGGCATGCACTTGAAGATGGGGGTTATGCAGGGGATCGGATTCATGGACAAAAGGTAGGAGTTTACGTCGGCTTCTCAAAAGTGGGCTACGATTATGAGCGGATGCTCTCTAAAGGAGAACCGGACAAATTTCACCAGTATATTGTTGGAAATTTACCGTCAGTGCTGGCAAGTCGGATTTCTTACTTTCTTAATTTAAAAGGTCCAGCAGTAACAGTAGATACGGCGTGCTCCTCTTCACTTGTCGCGATTCATATGGCTTGCAAGGCGTTAGCGACGGGGGATTGCAAGATGGCGATTGCCGGAGGAATCCGAACGATGCTATTACCAGTGAAGCTGGGACTAGATATGGAATCGCCAAATTACAGAGCTCGTACCTTTGATGCAGAAGCGGATGGAACAGGTGTAGGAGAAGGGGTTGCAGCGGTTCTGTTGAAGCCTCTCGATCAAGCTTTGCAAGACGGAGACCGTATTTATGCAGTAATAAAAGGAAGTGCGGTGAATCAGGATGGTACAACGGTAGGAATTACTGCGCCTAGTCCTTCCGCACAGGCAGAAGTGGTGGAGGCAGCTTGGAATGATGCGGCTATTCACCCGGAAACTCTGTCATTTATCGAAGCCCATGGAACGGGAACTAAACTGGGGGACCCTATTGAGATTGCGGGATTGACACAAGCTTTTGAAAAATATACGGACAAAAAACAATTTTGTGCAATCGGTTCGGTCAAACCCAATATTGGTCACTTATTTGAAGCAGCAGGAATATCCAGTCTTATTAAAGCAGTTCTGATGCTGCAAACGAGGAAGAATCCTCCGTTGGTTCATTTTAAGAAACCTAGTTCCCGTATTAATTTTGAATTGTCGCCGTTTTATTTGACAACAGAAGTAGCCGATTTAAGTTCAAATGATGCCCCACTTCGCTGCGGAGTAAGTTCTTTTGGTTTCAGTGGAACCAATGCTCATGTTGTTATGGAGGAGTTTATAGAAACGCGAACACATGAGGAATCTGTAAACACGCCGGATGGTGTTCATCTTTTTACGGTTTCTGCAAAAAATGAGCGAAGCCTGCATCATTTGGTTGAGGAATATGTGGACTATTTACGCCTAAATCCAGCGGTTTCCTTGGAGCAGATGTGCTATACCACACATATCGGCAGAGCTCATATGGAACATAAATTAGCAGTTATCACTTCCAGCTTAGAAGATTTATTACACAAGTTGGAGCGATGGACTTCCGGGAACCAACAAGAGAATGTACCTGATATGTATATAGGTTCTCATAAACAGAGCGTTGATCATAAACGGGAAAAAGATGATACGGTAGGTCGATTGATTACAGCTATCAGAGCAAGTGCACATACAGATATTCACGCTCTACGTCAATTGGGTGAACTGTATGTCAAAGGTATGGCTATTCCGTGGCAAGCGCTTTATACGGATGAGATCAAAATAATCCAGTCGCTGCCTTTGTACCCTTTTGAACGAAATCGTTGCTGGTTTACTCCAAAAGTAGTGCAGATAAGTAACGTAGGCAGGGAGGAGAGACGTATGGAGTCCGCGTATCCAAAAGAGCTGCAAGCTACAGATCAGATCGGCTACACAGCGAATATTTCCAAAGTATTAAAAGATGTAATCAGTAAAGTTTCTGGTTTTACGGTGGAACAACTGGATGAGCAGATGCATTTTCTAGAAATGGGCTTGGATTCAATTATGCTAGTTCAAGTTCAAAAAGAAATTAGAGAACAATTTAATGTGGATGTTCCCATGAACCACTTTTTTGAAAGTGTCACAAACCTGGATCGTCTAACAACGTTTATTTCAGATTTGACATATACCACCCAATCAGTTGCGGCTGCGGATGCTCTAAATACGGTCGATGATCGGACAGAAGTCAATCCGGAAAATACGGTTGCTGCAAAGCCTTCGTCCGAGTTGGGTGGCCTGGAAAAGTTACTCTCTCAACAAATTGAATTACTGAACAACCAACAGCTGGGACTTACTCAAGTGTTGACCAAACAACTGGAGATGCTTAGTGGCGGTCAAGGAGGAACTATTCAGGCAGCACCGTTAACCACAAACAAAGACACAGTCAGTGTTCAGCCTACATCTCTGCATGTTGTGGCAACTGACGTGCCTATCACTTCTACAATTAAAGTGAATCCAACTACTGAATCCAAACCCTTTGTACCCTATCAACCTCTACTGATCGGTGAGGAAAGTGGATACAGTGCGCGGCAAAATGATTTCTTACAGCGTTTTATTAAACGATATACTCAACGAACCCTTGGGTCCAAGAAATACACACAGGAAAGTCGACTGGTTCATGCCAATAATCGTCATGTGTCTGGGTTCCGATCCTATTGGAAAGAAATTGTATATCCTATCATTTCAGAGAGCGCTTCGGGTTCAAGGATATGGGATGTGGATGGGAACGAGTACATTGATTTAACTATGGGCTTCGGGGTTCATTTATTGGGTCATAATCCAGCTTGGCTAACCGATACTTTACGGAGCAATGTGCACGACCGTACGCCTTCGATCGGCCCTATGTCGAATACAGCAGGCGAGGTTGCTGCCTTGATTAGCGAGCTAACAGGAGTGGAGCGGGTTGCCTTTTACAATTCGGGGTCAGAAGCTGTTATGGTCGCTTTACGTTTGGCTAGAGCAGCTACAGGACGCTCCAAAATAGTACTATTTGCTGGTTCTTATCATGGAACATTCGATGGTGTACTTGCCGTGTCTGATCCGAACTCAAGCGGGGGAGAGGCTTTGCCCATGGCACCGGGAATCCCTTCGAGCATGATGGAGGATGTAATTGTACTCCCTTATAATCACCCGGATTCTATAAAAGCTATCAAACATTATGCACATGAACTTGCCGCCGTATTGGTGGAGCCTGTACAGAGTCGAAGACCGGATTTGCAACCAAAGGAGTTTTTGGAGCAAATTCGCGAGATAACAGCACATTCGGGAACGGCACTTATTTTTGATGAAGTAATCACAGGATTTAGAATTCATCCAGGAGGTGCTCAGGCCTGGTTTGGAATTAAAGCTGATTTAGTTACTTACGGAAAAGTGGCGGGCGGAGGTATGCCTGTTGGCATAGTCGCCGGAAGCTCAGAATTTATGGACACCGTAGATGGAGGTGTGTGGTCGTTCGGAGATAACTCCTATCCAGAAAACACGAATATTAAAACGTTCGTAGGTGGTACTTTCTGTACACATCCGCTGACCATGCATACGGCTCTAGCCACTTTGAAATATTTGAAGTCTGAAGGACCGAATCTTCAGGAACAACTGAACCGAAGAACCAACGAATGGGTAGCAGAGCTGAATACTTATTTTAAACAAAATAGTGTGCCTATCCACATGGTGAACTATGGCTCATTATTCCGGTTTGTTTCGTTTGGCGACATTGAGCTCTTTTTCCATCTGCTGATTGACAAGGGAATTTACATATGGGAAGGTCGCAATTGCTTTTTATCGACTTCTCATACAGATGGAGACCTTCAACAAATTACACAGGCTGTAAAGGAAAGTGTGGAGGAATTGAGAAAAGGGGGATTCCTACCTGACCATACGCCATCACCAGATGGAAATGGAAGCCGAAAAAATGATGTGGTTCCCCTCGAATCCTCATCGTTCCCTTTAACAAAGGAGCAGCAGCAAATTTGGTTTGCTACGCAATCCAGAAGTGATTCATCTACTGCATTCAACGAGATAGCAGCATTGCGAATGCAGGGTCAACTGCAGCTTGATACTGTAAAACGTTCAGTACAGACAATTGTGAATCGGCATGAGTCGCTACGGACGGTTATTGACCCCGATGGTGAAGAACAGCATGTTCTTGAGAATGTGAATGTGGTCATCTCCCTGAATGATTTCTCAGGATTTCCTCCATCAGAGCATGAAGAAAAGGTCAAGCAATGGTTTGAGGAAGAGGGGCAAAGGACGTTTGATCTGACGTCCAAAGAACCATTGTTCCGAACTCACATTTTACGTTTAAAACCGGATGAACATATTGTAGTATTCACGTTTCATCATATTATTGCGGATGGTTGGTCAATGGCAGTGTTTATCCGTGAATGTGAGCAAGTCTACACTTCTTTCTGCAAAGGTGAAAATATAGTCAAGCTGCCTGTACCGCCAAAATTCAGGGAATTTCAAGCTTGGCAACAGTTGGAACTAGAGCGTGCAGGAGTGAGTGAGGCAGTTTCTTACTGGGCACAGACATTGGATTCCGTCTCTGTCGCCATGGACATTCCGTCAGAGGACGGTGGTATGAAGAAACCAGCGTATAGTGGAAGAAGAATAAATATTCGGGCAGACAGTACGCTGACGAGAAAATTGAAAAAATTTAGTATTAAAGCGGGTAACAGTCTGTTTGTCACACTTTTGACAGCATATAAAGTATTTCTGCACCGTTTAACGGGAAACACCACGATAGTAGTAGGTATTCCTACCTCTGGTCAGTCTAGAATGGAACAAGTTAATTTGATCGGAAACTGTGTTAATATGCTACCGATTGTGAGCCATATTACCAGCAAAGAATCATTATTTAAGTATATGACACAAGTTAAGCGAGTCATGCAGGAAGTCGAACCGCTTCAAAACTACTCTTTTGCTGATCTAATTGAGCGTATAGAAAACATACTGATTCCTGAAATGAATGTCATCTTCAACATGGATCGACCGATGCAGAATTTTCATTTTCATGGACTGGATGTTGAATTGATACCGACACCGATCCTGTACTCCAAATATGACATGTTTCTCAATGTGATGGAGGTTGAAGGAGAGCTTTGGTTTGATTTTGATATTAAAGCTAGCTTGGCCGCATCAGAAACAATGCAGATTTGGGCAAAGTACTTTTTGCACATCCTGAACACGATTGCTGATGGGCAGGAACGGGATTTTGTAGATATCTCACTCTTAAATCAGGATGAACTGAAATATGGGGCTAAAAACTACAGGGACTATGTGGAACTCGAATCCAGCGACATTACGGACAATGATTCACCAAGAGCCATCTATTTACTGGATCATTATCTGCAACCTGCGCCTGTGGGGACGATCGGGGAATTGCATGTAGTACAGGAAAACGAATCGCCTTCCGAAAATTTAGTATATTTACCGACAGGAATCCTGGCTTTGCGAACCGCAAACGGTGAATTGCGATTGTTGGGACCTGTTCAGAAGCGAGCCTATATAAAAGGACATGCCATATATACTGAACAGCTTGAACGATTTATTACCTCTATTCCACAAATTAGCGAATGCCAAGTGATAGCCCAGAGCACAGACGGCAGAGCAGACACACATTTGGTTGCTTATGTTACGAGTCTTAATGATGGAATAGAGGAAATCCTACGCAAGCAATTGCGAAATCATTTGCAAGACCAATGGGTACCTCAACAGATCGTACAGCTTGAAAACATGCCCTTAAATTCGCAGGGATATGTAGACTTGTCGCAGCTTTCTACTATGAAACAAGCTGTTAGCAAAGAACCTGTTGAGGCAGTTAGTAGCACGGAGAGAAAAGTAGGAGAAATTTGGGAAACGGTGCTGGGATTAAATCGTGTTAGATCTGATGACAATTTCTTTGATCTAGGAGGAGATTCGTTGAAGGCGACTCTCTTGCTTGCCAGAGTTCATCAAGAGTTTGGTAAACGAATCCCTTTGAATGTACTTTTCCATTCACCGACAGTTTCGACCTTGGCCAAGGTGATCGAAGGAGCCAAACAAGGAACAGCCGTTTCTATTAAAAAGCTCGAAGAATGTACGCATTATGCAGTATCAGATGCCCAAAGGCGTATGTTTGTCTTACAGGATATGGGGATAGGTACAGCCTACAATATTACGGGTCAGGTGCGTATTGATGGGGATCTAGATATCCCCCGTCTTCAGAAGGCTTGCCTGGATTTGATCCGGCGTCATGAATCATTTCGTACTTCTTTTAATATCGTGGATGGCGAAATTGTACAAGTTATTCATGATGAGCCGACTTTTGAAATCAAAGTCACAGAAATATTGGAGAAAGATGCAGACGAGATGAGTCGCTTGTTTGTCCGTCCGTTTGATCTGCGCCAATGGCCACTTTTCAGAGCAGAATTGTTTCGCTTTGAGGCTAATAAACATATGTTGGTCATGGATATGCATCACAGTATTGCAGATGGGCTTTCGTTATCCCTTTTCCTTAATGAACTCGTACAACTGTACCGGAGTGAAGTTTTAGCTCCGATCCAAATTCAATATAAAGATTTTGTTGCATGGCAAAAGGAACAGTATACCAGTAATCGTTTGTTTGAACAGGAACATTATTGGAAAAATGTTTTGAACGGAGAATTACCTATACTGGCAATGCCTACGGACTTCCCTAGACCATTACATCAAAGCTACGAAGGGGCTGTATTGTCGTATAACATCACTTCAGCGATGACAGAAGAATTAAAGAAGCTTGCCAAAAATACGGGGACTACAGCTTTTATGATCCTGCTTGCGGCTTATAATATACTGCTCGCAAAGTATACGGGTCAGGAAGATATTATTGTAGGAACAGCGGTGGCAGGGCGTCAGCATCCGGACACGGAAACGATGATGGGGATGTTTGTCAACACGTTAGCTTTGCGGAACCGTCCGTCTCCTCAGCGTAGTTTTCATTCATTTTTGCAAGAGGTCAAGGAAACGACTCTACGAGCTATGGATTATCAAGACTATCCTTTTGAAGCATTGATTGAGAGACTGGATATCCGTCGTGACCAAGGACGCAATCCTTTGTTTGATACGATGTTTGTCATGCAGAATTTTGAGATGAGTTCGCTTGAAGCCAATGGAGTAAAATTTCATCCAAGTGAATTCAATCCAGGGATTTCCCAATTCGACTTTGTACTAAGTGCTGACGAATGGCAGGAGGGTCTGGCCTTACGCTTCAATTATTGTACCCAATTGTTCCGATCAGAAACGATTGATCGCCTTGCTAGTCTTTATATACAAATACTACGCTCCATTTTGGAACAACCTTGGAGCGAGATTGGGAAGTTGGAATGGTTACCTGAGGAAGAGAAGTTACAGCTAATACACGGCTTTAACACTTTTGATCTGCCCTCTTCATCGATAGTGAAGAAACAAGAAACGCTGCACTTGCAATTCGAAGAGCAAGCCCTCAAAAGTCCGGATCATGTAGCTGTAGTTCATCAGGGACATGTGATTACTTATAAAGAGCTGAACGAGAAATCAAATCAGCTGGCGAGGGCATTAATGAAGCGGGGAGTAGGGGCAGACACTGTAGTCGGATTAATGGCGGGTCGTTCATTAGATTTGGCCGTGGGTATGTTGGCTATTTTAAAAGCCGGTGGTGCCTATCTTCCAATCGACAGTTCTTATCCAGAAGAACGAATTCACTTTATGCTTGAGGATAGCGGGGCTCCGCTCCTGTTGTTGAATGACTCATCTAATTACAATGCTACTACTTATGAAGGCTTAGTCCTAAATATGGACGATGATGAGTGGTATAAAACAGAAAGCAAGTTGTCTTCCAAGTGGGAATCGGATTCAAGTCATTTGGCATATGTGATCTATACATCGGGCTCAACCGGTACTCCTAAAGGAGTTTGTATTGAGCATCGAGCGATATTAAATACGTTATCTTGGAGAATAAATGAATACGCACTAGAAGCAACAGACCGTATCCTGCCATTGCTGTCTAGCTCATTTGATGCTTTTGTGGGTGCCTTTTTTACTCCGCTGCTGTCTGGAAGTACGGTGGTGCTGCCTACGAATGAGGAATTGAGTGAATTATCGGCTCTGAAGACCTTAATTTTATCAAGTCATATTACACATCTCGTGTGTACTCCTTCCATGTACATGTCTGTTATAGAGGGTCTGGCCCCAGATGAAGCCATGTCTCTCAAGGTTGTAACGTTAGGCGGTGAGAAAGCAACGAAACGGTTGGTAGAAGCCAGCCAAGCCAAACATCCTGGCATTCAATTGTTCAATGAATATGGCCCAACAGAAAATAGCGTAGTTACAACGATGTTACGAGATATGGGGCCTGAAGAAGTGGGGTGTATTGGAAAGCCGATTCCAAATACGGGTGTTCTCATTCTGGATCAATACTTGCAGTTGCGACCAATAGGACTTCCAGGAGAATTATGTGTTTGGGGTAAAGGTATTGCGCGAGAATATCGTAATCGTCCTGAGCTTACGGCGCAGAAATTTATCCCACACCCTTATTTGGACAATATGAAGCTCTACAGAACAGGAGATTTGGCGAGATGGTTACCTGACGGAACGCTAGAGTATCTTGGCCGAGCAGATCAACAAGTTAAAATCAGAGGCTACCGGATTGAGCCAGGTGAAATTGAAAGCACATTGTTGGCTCACAGAGCGGTAAAAGAGGCAGCAGTAGTGATTAAAGGAACAGATGACAATCCGTATTTATGCGCTTATGCCGTTTTGCGGGAATCAGTTACAGTAGATATTTTGAAAGACTATTTGTCGTCAAGCCTGCCTCACTATATGGTACCAGCCCATGTAATTTTGTTGGATGCGATGCCGCTGACAGCAAATGGTAAAGTTAGTAAAAGTGCATTGCCTGAACCAGGTGGTCATCTCAACAAAGAATTACAGCACGTTGGGCCCAATAATGAAACGGAGCAGCTATTGATCGAAATGTGGCAGGATCTGCTGGAGATTTCGCCGATTGGTATACACGATCATTTTTTTGAAATAGGTGGGCACTCGATGAAAGCTACTCTGTTGACTGCGAAAATCAACGAGGTCTTTCATATCGAAATTTCGACTCAAGATATATTTGGGGCACCAACAATCGAAGCACTCTCCAAGAAAATACTTGCTGCCAAGCCAACAGATTATCGACGAATTGAGGCAGTGACTGAGGAAGCTTATTATGAGGTTTCTCCAGCACAATCCAGATTGTTGGCCGTGCTGCCGCTGGATGAGACGGGTGTGGCTTACAACATGTCGGCAGCATTGATGATCGAAGGTCATGTAGATCGAAGAAGAGTGGAGCGTACCTTTGAGCAATTATTAGCTCGGCACGAAGCATTTCGGACCTCGTTCGGATATGTGGATGATAGAGCGGTGCAATTTGTACAACCAGAGGTAAGCTTTGAACTTGGCTTTGCCCGGGCTGCTGGTGATATTACGACAAAGGGCATAGATACATTGATCCATAATTTCATCCGTCCTTTTGATGTTGGCAAAGCCCCACTATTTCGGGCGGAGCTTCTTCAAATGGATCGTGATAAGTTTATGCTTCTTATTGATATGCACCATTTGATAGCTGACGGTACTTCTATCGACACTATTATTAACGAATGGAACAAGCTGTACAAGGGAGAAGAACTTCCCGCTTTACCGCTTCAATACAAAGATTACTCTGCTTGGCTCAGATCGAATACAGAAATTCATGCAAAGCAAGAACAGTATTGGCTTGATCAATATAAAGGGGAGCTTCCCGTACTAGATCTGCCTACAGACTATCAGCGGCCACAATTGCAGAGTTTTGTTGGAGATATGGTGAAAGTCGAACTGTCCGAGAAGCTTATAGAACAGTTGAATCTCACGTGTATTCAAACAGATAGCACACTCTTTATGCTTCTATTTGCTGCCTATAATGTGCTGCTGGGGAAATATGCGGGACAGGAAGATATCGTAATCGGCATCCCAACATCTGGACGAACGCATGCAGATACCAATGGGATCGTAGGGTTATTCGTTAATACACTGGCTATTCGAAACCATCCGGCTAGTCATAAGAGCTTCAAAACCTTTTTGAACGAAGTAAAAGAAAACACGCTGCAAGCTCTGCAAAATCAATCGTATTCATTTGCCGAACTGGTTGATAAGCTGTCCATCAAGAGAGACCTGAGTCGAAATCCGTTGTTTGACACGATGTTCTCCTTTATGAATACGGATGCACAGCAGTGGCAAGCCGATAACCTTAATTTTGAGCTATATCCGTTCAAAACGGGTATTTCCAAATTCGATCTTGTACTGAATGCCGAACAAAAGGCTGGGAGAGTTCATCTGGAATTTGAGTACAGTACAAAACTGTATAAAAAAGAAACCATTGAGCTTCTCGTCGAGCATTACCTGAATGTATTGGAGGAAGTAGTCCAAAACGCTGATATGGCATTGACTGATATTAATCTTCTAAGCGCAACAGAAGCGGCTGCTATGGAGGAACGGTATAACAGCACTCATATAGCTTATCTACAGCCAAGACCCATACATCATTATATTGAGGAGCAGGCTGATAGAAGACCGGATGCTAAAGCTGTTATCTATCAAGATCAGGTGCTGACCTACAAGGAGTTAAATGATCAGGCGAACGCGATAGCAAGCAATTTGTTGGCTAAAGGAATTGGACTTGGAAGTTATGTGCCTATACTCATGGAACGGAGCCTGGAACTGGTAGTATCCATGCTGGCTGTTATGAAAACAGGTGCTGCTTTTTCGCCTCTTGATACAGAGTGGCCTATTGACCGCTTACAGAGCGCCCTGCAGGATTTGGGAAGTTCTACCCTATTGGTCAATTCAAGTACACCTATCAGCTCAGAAATAAATGCTGAAGAGTATCTAGTTATAGACTGCTCTGTAGTCGAAAAGAGGAGTAACGCTATCAGTAACCCGGAAGTAGATGTAGATATGGAATCACCAATCTATGTAATCTTCACTTCGGGTTCAACCGGCAAACCAAAAGGAGTTATTGCTGCCCATAAAGGAATCACCAATCGTTTTCTATGGATGAATGACTATTTTGGAACATCGGCTGCACAAAGTGTTCTCCAGACGACTCATCATGTATACGACAGCGCGGTCTGGCAATTGTTCTGGCCATTAATGAACGGTGGCACAACTGTTTTGCCGGAAACAGGCATGACAGTGGATGCTACGTACATGACAAATATTATTGAACAGGAGCGTATTTCTTTTACAGACTTCGTTCCATCCGTATTTAATGCTATTGTCAACCAGTTAGATCAAAATTCAACTCGAACTAAGCAATTGGATTCTCTTCAACAAGTTATTCTTGGTGGTGAGGAAATTACGCCATCGACAGTTCATACGTTTTTAACCATTTTTCCTCATGTTCAAATCACGAACCTGTATGGTCCAACGGAGGCAAGTATTGGCTGTGTTGCTTATCGAGTGACAGGAGATGAAGACAGAATTCCGATCGGAAAGCCAATTGCCAATACCAAGATTTATATATTGGACTCTGGACTAAAGAGGGTTCCCGTAGGAGTTACAGGAGAAATGTATATTGCAGGTACACCACTTGGGATTGGATATTTGAATGATCCGATCAAAACGAAGGCCAGCTTTATAGATAATCCTTATTCAATGCCTGGCTATGAAAAGCTCTATAAAACGGGGGATTTAGCTAAATACTTGCCTGACGGTAATATTGCATTCCTGGGTAGATCCGATTTTCAGGTCAAAATTCGCGGGTACAGGATTGAACTTAGTGAAATTGAATATCATCTTTTAGGCATAGCTGATATTCAGGAAACTGTCGTGATGGTCAAAGAAAATAAGGGAAGTTCTTATTTATGCGCTTATGTGGTATCAGCTAATCCAGTAGATACGGATCGTATCAAAATACAGTTGGCTAAGGAGCTTCCTGATTACATGATACCTTCGGTGTATGTTCCGCTTGACATGATTCCCATAACACCAGGCGGAAAGATTAACCGTAAAGCATTACCTGAACCTGACTGGAGCGGTGCCTTAGAAGTAGAGTATGTGGAACCAACAGGTGAGACTGAAGTATTGCTGGCCCACATATGGGAGGAAGTGCTTGCCGTAACAGGCGTAAGTGCGACTCACAACTTCTTTGATTTGGGAGGAGACTCTATTAAGGGTCTACAAATCGTCTCACGTTTGAACACGCATGGCTACAAGCTAAGCATTAAAGAATTATTTTTGTACCCTCAGATTAGACAATTGAGCCCATTCGTTAAGGTGATCCGTCGGAAGATTAGTCAGGAAGCCATTGAGGGAGAGCTGCCTTTAACGCCAATACAGCAGCGATTCTTCCATCTACAGAAGGTAAGTCCTCAGCATTTTAATCAGTCCGTCATGCTATTTTCTGAAGACGGTTTTGATGAGCAAGGGATTATGGCTGCATTTGACTGCATCGTTAAACATCATGATGCCTTAAGAATGACATTCTGTCAGAGAGAAGATCGCATCGTTCAATACAATGAAGGACTAAACAATCAACCACTATCCTTGACGATAAAATCACTGCCTGAAGGTCTACCAGCAGAAGCATGGATTGAGCAAGAAGCGACGGCTATTCAAAGTAGTTTCGATTTCACCACCGGTCCTTTAATGAAGCTTGGATTATTCCGGACTGCTGAGGGGGATCACCTGCTCATTGCGGTTCATCACCTGGTAGTTGATGGGGTTTCGTGGAGAATTATTTTACAAGATTTTACGTCCCTTTATCAGCAATATCAGCAGGGGACAGCACTACACTTGCCAGACAAAACGGATTCTTACCGCTCATGGGCACAAGAAATAAGCCAATATGCAACAAGCGAGGAGCTGGCGCAGGAACTGGAATACTGGGCACAGCTGGAGCAAACTCAGTCTGGAGCGTTGCCTAAAGACAGCTCCTATGAAACCAACATGTTGCGTGATAGTGAAAATGTAAATGTATCACTTGATAATGAGAACACTAGCAAATTGTTAAGACAGGTGCACCAGGCCTACAATACTGAAATTAATGACATTTTGCTCACTGCTCTTGGATTAAGTATCAAAGAATGGACTCAGCAGTCTCGTGTGTTGATCTATCTTGAAGGGCATGGGCGAGAAGAAGTATTTCAGGAAATGAACATTTCCAGAACTGTTGGCTGGTTCACAACAATGTATCCATTTTTACTGGAAGTGGACAATGCGCATGATCTCTCATATCAGATTAAGAACATTAAAGACAGCCATAGAAGGATACCGAACAAGGGCTTTGGGTATGGGGTATTAAACTATGCTCAAGTGAATGAGTCTGGTGTGACTGCATTTCAGGCCGCTCCTGAAATTGCCTTTAATTATATGGGGCGTTTTGATACGGAACTAGATACAGATGTATTTACACTTTCTAAATTTTCCTCTGGAGAAGAGGCTAGTCCCTTCACGGAAAGATCTGTAGCGTTAGATATCAACTGCATTATTAATGAAAGCGAACAATTAATTATTACATGCAACTATAACAAGCAAGAATACCAGCAACAAACCATTGAACAACTATTATTTTTATTCCAAGAACATTTGACGAATCTAATCGACCATTGCTGCAGCAAACAAGTAACGGAACAAAGTCCAACTGATTTTCTCTATGACAAGTTGTCAATCGATGAGTTTCAGAACCTGTCCCAACTCTTAAGTAACAAACTAAACTTGTAGCAAAGTGGTGAGCCGTATGAGAAACGCACTCATTCAAAACATTTATCCATTGACACCCATGCAGGAGGGGCTTCTATATCACTCCATTTTAGACGAGCACTCAGAAGCATATTTTGATCAAACGGTCATTACCTTAAATGAACGGTTGAATGCAGAGACGCTGAAGGAAAGCTTCCAAACCCTAATTGACCGTTATGATGTGTTACGGACTGTGTTTGTTTATAAAGAAACAGACCAACCGTTACAAGTCGTGCTGGCTAATAAGGAAGCAACGATTGATTATAGAGACATTACTGAATTAAATGAAGCAGAACAACGTTTATATGTTGATAATTTTACGATTAATGATCGGAAAATGCGTTTTGATCTTGAAAAAGATCTCCTTATTCGGATAAGTGTTCTTGCATTAAGTGATACAAGCTGCAAAATGGTTCTAAGCTTCCATCACATCATTATGGATGGCTGGTGTATTGGTACCATTGCGAAGGATCTGTTCCAAATTTACAGAGCTTATTCCATCAAGCAGAAGCCAGAATTGGACGCTGTATTTCCGTATAGCCGATATATCAGTTGGTTAGGGCAGCAAAATAGAAAGACAGCTCTTGCTTATTGGGAACAACAATTATCAGGTGTGGAAGAGCAAAGTGGCTTACCTCTTAGCAGCAAGTCAACTGAGGATGGAAGCTACAAGCTGAACAACCATATTTTTACCTTGGATGAGCAGTTAACCCGTGGTTTGGAAATGATAGCACAGCAAAATCAGGTAACCTTAAGTTCTGTATTTCACGGGATATGGGGTCTGTTGCTGCAAAGATACAATGACACCAAGGATGTGGTATTTGGTTCCGTTGTTTCCGGCCGTCCAGCTGAGCTGGAAGGGTCGGAGAAAATGGTTGGATTATTTATTAATACGATTCCTGTACGTATTTGTCATAAAGAAGCACAAACATTTTCTCAAATAATTAAACAATTTCAGCAGAACATGATGGAATCGGGGAAGTACCATTTTCTATCCTTGGCTGATATCCAGATGCTAACCCCACTGGGTAAGAACTTGATCCACCATATCATAGCGTTCGAGAACTACCCAATTACTGAAGAGCTTGCGGGTGGCGAAGGAGAACAGCTTGTTTCAATTGTGGAAACCGAAGGTTTTGAGCAAACGAATTATGATTTTAATATTGGAGTCATTCCTGGTAAAGAATTGAAAGTTAAGTTCGGATATAATAGTATTGCTTATCAAGCTTCAGATATTCAAAGAATTGAACTGCACCTAAAACAAATAGCTGAACAGGTAGTCTCTAATCCGCACATGGATGTGGACGATATTGATTTGCTTTCTGGCGAGGAAAAACACAGAATCCTGCGAGATTTTAATGATACAAATGCCTTGTATCCTCAAAGTCAAACGATTCAACAGCTTTTCGAAGAGCAGGCGGCGCTGACGCCGAATCGTTTGGCAGCAGCATTTGCTGATGGGCGGTTAACTTATCTGGAATTGAACGAACGGGCTAATCGATTGGCTCGCGTCTTGAGGATGAAAGGGGTGCAAACTGGCCAGATTGTTGGGATTGCAGCCTATCGCTCACCGGAGATGCTAGTCGGGATCATGGCTATTCTTAAGGCAGGGGGGGCTTACTTGCCAATCAATCCAGAGGATCCTCTGGAACGAATTCAATATATAGCGGGTAACAGCGGAGCTTCCATCCTGCTGGTGCAGCAGGAAATCCAATCTACACTGAAGGATCTTTCACAGAATATCAGCGTGCTTGCGATCGGAGCAGACTGGGCAACTGAAAAAACTAATCTTGAACCTTACAGTGGGCCGGAGGATGTAGCTTACGTAATTTATACTTCCGGTTCTACAGGTAAGCCTAAAGGAGTTATGATTCGTCACACCTCTATAGTGAATCGACTTCATTGGATGCAAAAAAAGTATCCGATTGGTGTGGACGATATCATTTTACAGAAAACACCTTACACCTTTGATGTTTCTGTATGGGAACTATTTTGGTGGGCTATAGCCGGAGCTTCAGTCTACTTTCTTCCACCTGATGGGGAGAAGGATCCCAAGCTACTGGTGAACACGGTGGCAGAGCAGAAAATTACAACCCTTCATTTTGTACCTTCCATGTTGTCTGTTTTTTTGGAGTATGTTGAGCAGCACCAAGCAGAGGGAAAACTCAGCAGTATTAAACGAGTTTTCGCTAGCGGGGAGGCACTAACAGTAAAGCAAGCCAGACGGTTTAATACTCTGCTTCGAAAGCCGAATGGCACAACTCTGCATAATTTATACGGACCAACAGAGGCAACAGTGGATGCAACATGGTTTGATTGCCCGGATGGAGATGATTTGCAGAGTATTCCAATCGGTAAGCCGATTGACAATAACCGGTTGTACATTTTGGATCAGGAGGGGAGACTGCTTCCTGTCGGTATTCCGGGGGAACTTTATATTGCTGGTACAGGAGTAGCCCTAGGCTACATTAATCAACCTGATCTAACGGACGAAAGATTCACAGATAGTCCCTTCGTTATCGGAGAGCGCATGTATAAAACAGGGGACTTGGCAAAGTGGCTTCCTGATGGCAATGTGGAGTATCTCGGAAGAACAGACCATCAGGTGAAAATTCGTGGATATCGTATTGAGACTGGAGAAATCGAAAAGGTCCTGCTCTCTCATCATGACATCAGAGAGGCCGTTGTTCTATCTAGAAAAGACCAAGAGGACGAAACGTATTTATGCGCTTATATTGTGTCTGACCGTGAACTCTTAACACAGGAAATACGATCCTATTTGAAAGCGTCTCTACCCTTGTATATGGTACCTGCTCATCTAATACAGATTGCTGCGATACCTCTTACGACTAATGGAAAGGTGAACCGAGGAGCGCTTCCTGAGCCCCATCATGTGATTCGGGAGCAGGGGTTTGTAGCTCCTCGTACAGATACAGAAACTCGTCTAGTACGTTTGTGGGAGGATATTCTGCATGTGAGCCCAATAGGTGTACACAGCCATTTTTTTGAACTGGGTGGACATTCGCTGAAGGCTACAATACTGATCGGGAAAATTATTCGAGAATTCCAGGTCGAGTTGCCTATGCGTGAAATATTTGAGTATCCAACTGTGGAAAGCATGAGCAAACTCATTGAACGTACCATCGGGAGAGGGGCAGGTACATTTACCGAAATTGCTCTACTTTCTGGTCAAACCTATTATCCGGTTTCCTCCTCGCAAAGACGTCAGATGATACTGCATCAACTTGAAGGAGCGGAACTGGTTTACAATATGCCTTCTGTCATGCTCGTTCAAGGCCATCTGGATCAGGAGCGGTTGAAAATGGCATTCACCACTCTGATTCACAGGCATGAAGCATTGCGCACTTCATTTTCATGGATCAACGGAGAGCCGGTTCAAAGCGTACATGACGAAGTAGAATTTGAGTTGAAGATTCATAGTCTGACCAGCAAAGAGGATTTAGAGGAACAGCAAATAGAAACGGTGCTAAGTGAATTCGTCCAACCGTTTGACCTGAGCCGTGCCCCTTTATTAAGAGGCGAGCTGATTCCGTTGACAGAGAACCAAAATATGCTGCTGGTTGATTTGCACCATATTATTTCGGATGGCGTTTCTATGTCTATTATTATGGATGAATTTGTAAAATCGTATGATGGACAAGCACTTCCGCCTCTATCCGTTCAGTACAAAGATTATGCTAGCTGGCATAATGAGCAAGTAAATCATGGATTTATTAAAGATCAGGAATCCTACTGGCTGGACATTTTTAAAAATGAGCCACCTGTACTGGAGCTACCAACGGATTTTCCAAGACCGTCTATTCAAAGCTATGAAGGTAACACGGTATCTCGAATCCTGGGCGATGATATAACAGAGCCACTTCATAAACTCGCAGCTGAAACTCAAAGTACATTATTCATGATTTTACTGGCTGTATATAACGTTGTTTTGTCCAAGCATGCACGACAAGATGACATTGTCATCGGTACGCCGGTTGCTGGGAGGAGACATCCAGACACGGAAAAGATCGTCGGCATGTTTGTAAATACGTTGGCACTGCGTACTAGCCCTTCATCGGAGAAGAGTCTTTCTGCTTTTTTGGATGAAGTTAAGGAAGCGGTTTTATCTGCTTTTGAGCATCAGGAATATCCCTTTGAGCAATTGGTCGAAAAGCTTGCGCTGCGGAGAGATGTGAGCCGAAGCCCGATCTTCGACACCATGTTTGTTATGCAAAATACAAAAGGACAACCCCTACAATCTAGTGGGTTGGAATTCAAACCGTTTCCGTTCAATCCAGGTGTTTCCCGATTTGATTTAACCTTGAGCGCGGAAGAAACAGGCAGCTATCTTCATTTAAATTTGGAGTACAACAGTGCTTTGTTCCAAAAGGACACTGTCGAACGCTTCTTGGATCATATGGTGGTGGTGCTAAGGTCTTTTGTAGCTCATAGCACACAAACGATAGGTGATACAGATTTATTAACAACGGTAGAAAAAGAAGTGATTTTGAAGAAATTCAACGGGACGGCTGCGCCTTATCCAAGGGAGAAGACGATTCATCAATTGT
>NZ_JAAMNS010000085.1:0-257 GCF_011066175.1 Paenibacillus sp. EKM211P | reverse complement strand
CGGAAGGTGCGGCTGGATCACCTCCTTTCTATGGAGAATCGTTTCCTGCAACGGAAACATTCAAATCAGCAGGTACACGTACCTGCGACCGGATATTCGATTTGGTTCATCACATATGTGTGAATGAAGTGAATATCCCAAACTACTCACTCGTTGCTCAGTTTTGAGAGTTCAAACTCTCGAATTGCACCTTGAAAACTGGATACCGAAACGAAATTGCGTTTTAGAATATTCCTTTAAGCTGATCTTGTGTAAAC
>NZ_JAAMNS010000084.1:0-259 GCF_011066175.1 Paenibacillus sp. EKM211P | reverse complement strand
GGTAGCCGTATCGGAAGGTGCGGCTGGATCACCTCCTTTCTATGGAGAATCGTTTCCTGCAACGGAAACATTCAAATATGAAGCGTAAGCTTCAAAACTCAGGTTTAGGCCTGTTACTCACTCGTTGCTCAGTTTTGAGAGTTCAAACTCTCGAACTTCGACGAATGTTTCATTCACACATACGTGTAGAACCGAAATATTCATCGGGTTTCGCTTCGATGAAGCGAATTGCACCTTGAAAACTGGATACCGAAACGAA
>NZ_JAAMNS010000083.1:0-259 GCF_011066175.1 Paenibacillus sp. EKM211P | reverse complement strand
GGCGCGCCCTGAGAGATTCGAACTCCCGGCCTTTTGATTCGTAGTCAAACGCTCTATCCAGCTGAGCTAAGGGCGCATATTTAGTTCCATAATGAGCAGTCAAGGCGCCACCCAGATTTGAACTGGGGATGAAGCTTTTGCAGAGCTTTGCCTTACCACTTGGCTATGGCGCCGTATGGATAATGGAGCGGACGACGGGAATCGAACCCGCGACCCTCGCCTTGGCAAGGCGATGCTCTACCGCTGAGCCACGTCCGCA
>NZ_JAAMNS010000082.1:0-261 GCF_011066175.1 Paenibacillus sp. EKM211P | reverse complement strand
CCTGATAGCTCAGTTGGTAGAGCACTCGACTGTTAATCGAGTTGTCACAGGTTCGAGTCCTGTTCGGGGAGCCATATTTCAATACTTCTGAATTTTATATATAAGGTGGCGGCGTAGCTCAGCTGGCTAGAGCGTACGGTTCATACCCGTGAGGTCGGGGGTTCGATCCCCTCTGCCGCTACTCGGAGAGATACCCAAGTGGCTATAAGGGGACCCTCTGCTAAGGGGTTAGACTGCGTAAGTGGTGCGAGGGTTCGAATC
>NZ_JAAMNS010000081.1:0-268 GCF_011066175.1 Paenibacillus sp. EKM211P | reverse complement strand
TGGCTATAAGGGGACCCTCTGCTAAGGGGTTAGACTGCGTAAGTGGTGCGAGGGTTCGAATCCCTCTCTCTCCGCCATTTAGGACAAGCTAGTAAATTATGTTATGGCGGTGTAGCTCAGCTGGCTAGAGCGTACGGTTCATACCCGTGAGGTCGGGGGTTCGATCCCCTCCGCCGCTACCATACATACCCAGGAGGCTTAGCTCAGCTGGGAGAGCATCTGCCTTACAAGCAGAGGGTCGGGGGTTCGATCCCCTCAGCCTCCACCA
>NZ_JAAMNS010000080.1:0-275 GCF_011066175.1 Paenibacillus sp. EKM211P | reverse complement strand
GCGCGGACGCTGTACAACGGAGGCACGATGGTGATTGTGCCGAAGGACGACCGGATCGATCCGTCTCGTCTGCACCACTGGATTGAGCGGGAGCGGGTCACCATCTTCGAATCGACGCCAGCGCTGATCGTGCCGTTCCTAGAGTACGTGCACGAGCAGCGGCTCGATATGAGCTGGATGGAGCTGTTGATCACGAGTTCGGACAGCTGCAGCGTGGCGGATTACCGGACCTTGCAGGAACGCTTCGGCTCGTTGTTCCGGATCATCAACGCATA
>NZ_JAAMNS010000079.1:0-276 GCF_011066175.1 Paenibacillus sp. EKM211P | reverse complement strand
GATTCGAACCCTCGCACCACTTACGCAGTCTAACCCCTTAGCAGAGGGTCCCCTTATAGCCACTTGGGTATCTCTCCATATGAACGGACTCGCTTAGTGAAATTCTACAAGATATTCAGATTATCAATAAAATGATATTAAATATCAAGCGTAATTCCAAGGTTACACCTTGAAAACTGGATCCGAAACTTCATTGCGTCTTATCTTAGGATAAGCCCTCGACCGATTAGTATTGGTCAGCTCCATGCATTACTGCACTTCCACCCCCAACCTATC
>NZ_JAAMNS010000078.1:0-279 GCF_011066175.1 Paenibacillus sp. EKM211P | reverse complement strand
CAAGGTGCAATTCGCTTCGTCGAAGCGAAGCCCGATGAATATTTCGGTTCCACACGATGTGTGAATGAAACATTCGTTGAAACTTGAGAGTTTGAACTCTCAAAACTGAGCAACGAGTGAGTAGTTTAGGAATATTCGTTTCATTCACACGAATGTGATGAACCGAATTGAATATCCGGTCGCAGGTACGCTGTACCTGCTAATTTGAATGTTTCCATCGCAGGAAACGATTCTCCATAGAAAGGAGGTGATCCAGCCGCACCTTCCGATACGGCTACC
>NZ_JAAMNS010000077.1:0-281 GCF_011066175.1 Paenibacillus sp. EKM211P | reverse complement strand
TGTTCCTCAAACAGCTGGTGGAACGCCGCCGCAGGAGCCGCTTCCGGCTGCGCCGGGTTAAACGCGCCGAGAATTTGATCTTTTTCCGACGGTGTCAAAATGCCCAGCTCGGCAATCGTCGCCGACGGGTTACGGAGAATGGATTCAAGCAGCTGCAAGTAGTGAGCGGCCAATTTCTCCACCGTTTCGGTCTTATAAAGAGCAGTGGCGTATTCAAACAGATATTCCAAGCCTTCCTCGATCTCTGTGACGTCCAAGCTGAGATCGAATTTAGAAACAAT
>NZ_JAAMNS010000076.1:0-281 GCF_011066175.1 Paenibacillus sp. EKM211P | reverse complement strand
TGTTCCTCAAACAGCTGGTGGAACGCCGCCGCAGGAGCCGCTTCCGGCTGCGCCGGGTTAAACGCGCCGAGAATTTGCTCTTTTTCCGTCGGTGTCAAAATGCCCAACTCGGCAATCGTCGCCGACGGGTTGCGGAGAATGGATTCAAGCAGCTGCAAGTAGTGAGCGGCCAATTTTTCCACTGTTTCGGTTTTATAAAGAGCTGTGGCGTATTCAAACAGATATTCCAAGCCTTCCTCGATCTCTGTGACGTCCAAGCTGAGATCGAATTTAGAAACAAT